>JAFBAJ010000527.1 GCA_019247865.1 Acidobacteriota bacterium | reverse complement strand
GTCGAGACGGCGCTTCGCCTAAGGAGCTGTCTCTGGATCGCCGGGAGATCAGGAGCGACCGGCGCGAATTGTGCGGCGACGGCCGGGATCGCCGCGCGGATGTGCGCGATTACCGACGCGACCGGCGCGACTTTCGCAGAAGCTGAGAATCAGTTCTGATTCTCTTCGATGAAAGATGAAGAGTCCGGGGCTTGAAGTTCGTGTGCGGCATGGCCGCGACGGGTTTCCGGCTCCGGGCTTTCTCGATTGATGCCGTCCAGCTCGACGCAGCGGTTGACGCGCGTGATGACCATGCCTTCCATGACCTGCACGCGGCAGGAGAGCACCACGCGATCCTGCGCCGCAGTCTGTCCTTCCATGTGATACCAGACCTGACAGTTGGTGCAGTCGCCGTTCCAGCAGAAATCACCGTACGAGATCGAGCGCAGCGAGAGATACTGAAAGCACCTCAGCAGACGATTGTTCTCAGGCACTTCGACACGCTTGCCGAGAATCTCGATCCCGATCAATTTTTCGTATGGTTCTAAAAGGTCGCTGTCCATCGGGAAGACGGCTCCGGCCTGCTCCGTGCTGGTAAAGCGCGACGAGTATAGCATGAAAAGAGTTGCCGGAAGCTTGAGGGGAAATGAGGGTAGTGTCCTGGCTTCAACACTCTGCGCTTGCTCTGCGTGAACTCTGCGCCTGCGGCGTTGAGTATTTTGTATCATCATCTCACCGCAGAGACGCAGAGAAGTCGCTGAGGATACGCAGAGATAAACAAAGGCTCTAGTGTAGCAAAGCACTTGAAAGAAAGTGCTAAGCTACTGGAATGGAACAACTAAATCGCTATTACAGATGTTCCAAAATTAGTGAACGTAAAACGCGCCAAGTCATCCGCTATTTCGCACATGATTTGACGGCCAGTAAAACAGCCGAACTGACTGGTTTGACGCGTCGCTCGGTGACCGTGCTCTTTGTCAAAATCCGCCAGCGGGTCGCGCAAGAATGTGAACGTGCCTCGCCCTTTGCCGGCGAGGTTGAAGTTGACGAGTCTTACTTTGGCGCGCGTCGCGTCCGAGGCAAACGAGGACGCGGAGCCAGTGGCAAGACTATTGTCTTCAGCATCTTCAAACGCAATGGCTCGGTCTATACCGAGGTCGTGCCAGATTGCCGTAAACGCACACTGCAAAAGGTGATTCGCGGACATGTTGCGCTTGAGACCGTGATTCATTCGGACGGCTGGCGCGGCTATGACGGACTGGTTGATGTCGGTTACTCGAAGCATTTCAGGGTGCTACATTCGGACAACGAGTTTGCCAATGATCAAAGTCATATCAATGGCATTGAAAGCTTCTGGTCGAGTGCGAAACGAAGGCTGCAAAAGTTCAATGGCATTCCGACGCATACTTTCTACTTGCATCTCAAGGAATGCGAGTACAGATTCAATCAGCGACACAAGAGTCTGTATCGAGAGTTGGTGAAACTACTTGAAAAGCATCCACTCTAATGCAGCTTTGCTACACTAGAGCCATTTTTTTTATCAGGAGTTAGAGGTCACGCCTGCGCAGCATCAAATTAATTTCGTCCAGCCGACTCTTGTTGAGTTGATAATGGCGGCGTTCATCCACGCCCTCAATCTCAAGCAACAAGCCCTGCGCCAAGAGTTGCGCCAGCGTGCTTTGCACATCGCTGACGCAATCATTCATACGCTGCTCAAGTAGCCACCAGCTGATCCCTTCGACGGTATCCCTGGCATCCGGATGCTCTTTTAAGTAGCGCAGAATTTCATAGAGACTTTCTGTTTCTCCGCGGGGCATGTGATGAGGCCGAATTCTTTAGACTTCAAAACCTTAGACAAGCAATCACCGAGCCATCCGATGAAATGGAAATTTCCACGTATTCGGAAACGCGACTATCCTGATTTTTGTCACACCGTATTCGGCGAATGCCTGTAAGGCTTTTGAATGAGATGAGATAGAGATAGGACAAAGACTCGTATGGGCGGTCTGAAATTGTCTCACAGGGAGCAGGAGTCGGGTCTTTGGCCTTTGGTCTTGGTGCGAAGACGTAAGGCCAAAGACCCGACTCCTAATCAAGCATGATTATTTTTAGCGAGCGACCTGATGCCCTGCATATCAATCCGGTGTTTGCGGATGAGTTCCCACAGGGCGCGGCGATTCTTGCGTGCGGCGGCGGCGGCACGCGTCACGTTGCCCTCATAAGCCAGCAACAGGTCTTCTATATAGCGGCGCTCAAATTGAGCGATGAACCTGGTCTTGGCGACGCTGAAGGATTCGAGCGGAGACTGCGCCTTGCGGCGCGACTGGATCACGTCCGCGCCCTGGATCAGCTCATTATCCGTCAACACGACGGCACGTTCGACGACATGCTCCAGTTCTCTGACGTTGCCCGGCCAGTCGTACATCACCAGCCTCTGTTTGGCTTCGGCAGAGAAACCCTGCACAGACTTCTGAAATTTTGTCGCGTAGACGGAGAGGAAGTGATGAGCCAGGAGCAGAATATCTTCTTTGCGCTCTCTGAGTGGCGGCAGCACCAGCGAGATGACGTTGAGCCGGTAAAAAAGGTCCTGGCGAATGATGCCCCGCTGTGAAGCCTCTTCCGGGTCGATGCTGGTGGCGGCGATGACACGGACATCGGCCGTCTGCGTTTTATGGGAGCCGAGCGGCCTGTATTCTTTGTCCTGCAGGAAGCGCAGCAGCTTGACCTGAGCGAGCGTCGGGAGATGATCGATCTCGTCCAGAAAGAGTGTGCCGCCGTCAGCTTCACGGATCAGTCCATGTTCTGAGGTCGTCGCGCCGGTGAACGCGCCGCTCTTATGGCCGAACAGTTCATTCTCGATCAGTTCGACGGGCACAGCTCCACAGTTGACCGGGACGAAGGGCTTGAAGGTGCGCGGGCTCAAATAATGAATGGCGCGCGCGCAAAGCTCCTTCCCGGTTCCGGTCTCGCCGGAAATCAGCACGCTCGCGTCACACTTGGCGACGCGCGGAATGCTGTTGATCTCGGCCAGGAATTTCTCGCTCTCCCCGATCAGCCGGCTCAAGCCGTATCGCTCCTTGAGCCTTTGCGCCAACGCAGCCTGACGCGTTGAAGCGTCGATCAGAGGCCAGATGCGCTCCAGCAGCTCGGCCGTTTGCAATGGCGCGGCGATGAAATCCGCCTGCCTGCCTTCGATGAGCCTGTGCAGCAGCTCCGGCTCGCTCTTTTCGACGACGAAGATGATGGGGACGGATGCAGCCTCTCTCATCAGTTGAAACAACGGCTCCGGCTGTCTCAATGAGCTTTCGGAGAGAATGATAAAACAGAGATCCGTTTCGGAGTTCTTCAGGCGTGTGAGCGCAGCCTGCACCTCAAAGCCCGCTTCGGATTCGTCTAACGGTTCCTGTGTGAGTCGAATGTCTGCGCAGGCTGATTCGAGGATGGCACGCAGCGAGGTCGCCAACCCGCCTGAACCAAGCAATAAAAACTTTGCCGGCTTCATAGTTTTGCCCTTTCCTGTAGAGACGGCTGAACCTTCCGGCTTCAGCCATCACAGAGCACGCGCTTTGAGGTGGGGCTCAAAGCGTGAGTGTGCGGTCATGTGTTGGCCCCGCTTCTGGGCAAATACCGGGCGCGTTAGGGCAAGTCAAACTAGGTTTCGCACGTGAGACTTGAGCAAGCTAGAAAAAGCTCCATCGATTCAATCGTCGCGAGAAAACGACCGCTCAGGCTGGGTTGAAATTCGAGCACCATCAAATAAGCGTCAGGAAACAAAACATAATTGGCCTCCCACGAACCAGATGTGAAGAACAATAAGAGGATGTTTCAGACCTTTTATGAGACCCCAAGAGAGTAGAAAAAATCGGCCAGGAATGCAAGAGCTAATTGAGCAAGATGAAAGAAGCATGAGAACCGGCCTCTGTGTTTGTATATGGACAACGAGATTACTCAACTTGAGAAACACTCTGTAGTCAAACTCTCAAGTCCATTGTGTGTCAGTCCGCGTTGCGACGCGGCAAAAGGAGGTTAGGAGAATGCGAAAAGGCGATTTGAAATACTATGGTAAAGGTGTAGCACTGGGGCTGGCCTTAACTGTAACCATTCTTTTTTTGGTGAAAACAGGAGGGACGACGAACGGCGCGACCGGTGTCTTCGTGCCGAAAGGCTATGACACCTTCACCACGCCCAGCGATGGCAACACCTACCACAACTTTACCGACGGCCCGATTCCGGCGGGCCTGTTCGGCACCGGCTCCAATGCGTACAGCGGCGCGGTGCCGCTCAAGGGTGTCCCGCTGCCGAATCAGGGCGGAGCCGACACGGTCATCCAGCGCAATGAGGACGTGACCACTCCCGGCACGACCTCGCTCACAGTCGTCGGGCTTTCGCTGGCGAGCGTGAGTCCGCTCCAGATTACTTTCGCTGACAGCCATACTGAAGACTGGAACATGGCGGTCGGGCTCTCTCAGTATCAGGCTTCGACCGGAAGCATGACCATCACGGACACCAGCGGCAGCGGCGGCAAGTTCGACTCCATGCTCAATATCATTCCGCGCTTCACCTTTACACGCGTCAGCGACGGCACGGTCAAGGTGTGGGACACCGGCAACACCGGCCGCGGAGCCGCACCAGCCGGCACGCTCGAAGCAAGTCGCCAGGCATCGCTGGCACAATCGGCTTCCCTCATCAAGCCCTGCATCGCAGTGGCGCAGACAGAGAATCCGACGAGCCGCGTGCAAAGCGTGAATCAGACATCAGCCACTTCCAATCCGGATGCGACCGGCGGCGGGGCTCCGATCAAGCTCACGTCGAGCGGCACTCCCTGGTCGCTCTCGGGCGGCGTTTTTCGTCCGACCCCGCCGAGCGAAGAGGACAGGTGGCGTAAACACATGCCTTCGCCGACGCCGACGCCATGTCAAACGCCGATTGGAGCTCAGCCGTAAAAGTCACCACTGACTGCGATTGAGTTCAGGCAAACAAAGACGAGCGCACGTTTCTGAAGCGTGCGCTCGTCTTTAGCTTTTTTGAGCCCTCGCCCTCAACCAAAAACAGCACGCCAGCGCGCGAGCTCCCTTGAGCCCGTCCGCGGAGCGTTGGAAGGGACTCGCAGTCCAGACGCAAAGTCGATCAGCTCAGCCATTCCAAATCTTCCGTTGTGTGCGAGAGTCGGCTGCCAGTCGGGCTCGATGTTGAGCCACGAGAGCGGGTCGCCCATCAAGAGGCCGATCAGAACTTCGGCCACGATACGCCCGCCCACCGGCCCGAGATGCTGTCCACCGGCGAGCAATTCGGCTTCGCGCAGCACGTAAAACCATAACGGCGCGTCCCCTTCAAAGTCAGGCGCGCCACGTGCGCTGAGGTCCAGGTCTGCATCCGAGAGCGGCTCAATGCCCATCGCGCGGGCCACGTTCTGGCCGGAGGGCAGACCCAGACGCAAGGCGCGCGTGAGATTGCGCCGGGCGAGATTCGCCATGTCGGATTGCCCCGGCAAAGCTCCGAGCGGCGTCGAAAGCCGCGTGTCTATCTTGTAACTGAGCTGCGGCTGAAAGTCCGGCTCCAGCTCGAAAAAGTATTTCCACTGGAACCCCCACCTCTCAGGAAGCGGGCGAAACCCGGTCAGGTTAGCCAGCGGATCATCACTTGCAGAGAAGAGCGGGATGCGCGCGTGATTGTTCTGTTGCCTGACGAAGTCGTTGATGAAGTAAGAGGGCCTGACCATCGAGTGTCCGAAGCGATAAGCAGCGACAGAAAATTCGACCGGCAGAAAAGGCTGTTCGCGCCAGTGATAAAAATGGAGCCTGGGACGCAGCAGGTTCCCGGTCCCGCCGCTCACGAGATACTTGTCCGGGCGCAGGATGTCGCCGACGACGCCGCCCCCGGCAACACCCGCTTCCCTGCTCTCACCATCTATGATGCGCGGCAGAAAATCATGTGCGACGACCCACTGGTAATGCCAGCGCACGCGGCGCTGCGCTTCCTTGAACAGGTCGTTGCCGGTCATCCCGCATTCATCAAAGACAAGCTCGACCATCCGGTT
>JAFBAJ010000458.1 GCA_019247865.1 Acidobacteriota bacterium | reverse complement strand
AGCGCTCTCCCGCGATGCTTTCGGTTCACCCTTGTCAGAGCTTCAACGACTCATCAACGCTTCGATCTCTTCGGCCTGCTTCGGCGCTTTGCCGGAGAGGACGCGCGGGGCTCCGTCTGTGACGAGCACGTCGTCTTCGATGCGGACGCCAAGGCCAAGATATTTTTCGGGCACGTCTTTGGCGTCCGGCGAGACGTAGATGCCCGGCTCGACCGTCATCACCATGCCGGGTTCCAGCTTGCGCGGCTCTTCCCTGACGTAATAGCGTCCGACATCATGCACGTCCAGGCCCAGGTAATGCCCCAGCCCGTGCATGTAGAACTGCTTGTACTTCTCCTCTTCGATGAGCTTCGCCGGGTCGCCCTTGAGGAGACCTAAACGCACCATGCCCTCGGTCTGAATCTCGATGGAGCGCTGCTTGATCTCGTCGTTGGTGACGCCGGGACGCACCATCTCGACGCAGGCCATCTGGGCTTCGAGGACGAGATCGTAAATCTCGCGCTGCGCCTCTGTGAAGCGGCCGTTGATGGGAAAGGTGCGCGTGATGTCCGAAGCGTAACCGCGATACTCCGCGCCCGCGTCGATCAGGAGCAGGTCGCCGTCGCGCAGGGTCGCGTCGTTGTTGACGTAGTGCAGCACGGTCGCGTTCGCGCCGCTGCCGACGATGGAAGTGTAGGCCGGGGCCGCCGCGCCGTTCCTTCGGAAATGGTATTCGATGAGGGCTTCGATCTCGTACTCCTTCATGCCGGGACGCGCGGCTTTCATCGCTTCGATGTGACCTTCGGCGGCGATGTCTGCGGCGCGCTGCATGAGCTCGATCTCTTCCGGCGTCTTAATCAGGCGCATCTCGTGTATGACCGCGCCGGTGTCGATGATGGCCTGCGGCGCGCTCATCCCTTTGCGCCCCATCATGCGCATGCGGCGGATGCGCGCGACGATCAGGTCGTCGATCTCAGGGTTGCCGTTGCCGATGCGATAGTAGAGATTGGTCACGCCGTTAATCATGTCGGCGACCTTCTCTTCAAACTCGCCGATGGGAAAAGCCGCGCTCGCGCCGTACTCTGAGCGCGCGCCTTCGACTCCGGCGCGGCGTCCGTCCCAGACCTCTTTTTCGGGGTCGCGCGGCCGGACGAAGAGCGTGTACGGCTGCTCCTTATCCGCCGGTCTGATGACGGCGACGGCCTCCGGCTCCTCGAAGCCGGTCAGATAATAGAAGTCCGAGTCCTGTCGAAAACGGAAGTTGGAATCGTTGGAGCGTGTGGCCTCGCGTGCGCTCGGCACGATCGCGATGGAGTCTTCGCCGATGCGCTTCATAAACTCCGCCAGCTGCGGTCGGATCATTGCCCGTTCTCCTCACAAAATTAAATATCGCCGTCCTCTCGGCAAGACTTGTATTGTAACCGAGACGCGCGCCGCGTGGAAATCAACCTACACAATCAAACATCTTTGGCGTGGACATGCGCCATGCAGGGGCAGGGCTGGTCCCTGCCCGCCGCGCTTCCGGCGCGAATCAATCGACTTAAATATTAAAGGTTGAAGGACGGCGAATCTTGATTATCGTCCGGACGGACGATCCGGGCAGGGACAAGCCCTGCCCCTACACAATCACTCTTATTTGAGTGATAATCCGTCGAACGGAGACGAAACAGATGAGCGCACAAACTATCCCCCTGGCGGTTGAAACAGAAGAGTTGATCTCGCTCGATCCGGCGACGGGCGAAGAGGTCGGGCGTGCGCCGAACGCTTCGGCCGCAGAGGTTGAAGCTGCTGTGGCGAGGGCTCGCGCGGCACAGGGCGCGTGGGCCGCGCTCAGTTTCAAAGAGCGCGGGCGCTTGGTCCTCGCAGCCCGCAGCATCGTGCTCGCGGAGATGGAAGAGATCGCGCTGCTCATCTCCAGAGAATCCGGCAAGCCCGTGACGGAAGCCGTCTCGATGGAGCTCACGCCGACGCTCGACCTGATGCAGTATTTCGCGCGGCGCACAGCAAAGCTTCTGCGCCCCGAACGACTCGACATCGGGCAGTACGGCCTGATGGGACGCTCTTCCAGGATCATCTACCGGCCGCTCGGCGTCGTGGCTATCATCTCGCCGTGGAATTTCCCGTGGGCGATTCCGCTCGGCGAAGTCGTGATGGCGCTGATGGCGGGCAACGCGGTCGTTCTCAAGCCGAGCGAGCTGACGCCGCTCGTCGGCCTCAAAATCGGCGAAGTGTTCCGGCGCGCAGGCTTGCCCGAAGGACTGCTCGAAGTCGTGACGGGAGATGGGCGCACGGGCGCGGCGCTGACCGAAGCGCGTGTGGACAAGATCATGTTCACGGGCAGCGTGGCGACCGGAAGGCGCGTCGCCGAAGCTGCTGCGCGCAGGCTCATCCCGTGCGTGCTGGAACTCGGCGGCAAAGACCCGATGGTCGTCCTCGATGATGCGAACATCGAGACGGCTGCGAGCGCGGCCGTGTGGGGCGGCTTCGCCAACTCCGGGCAGGCATGCGCCTCTGTCGAGCGGCTGTACGTGCAGGAGAAGATCGCTCCGCAGTTCATCGCAGAGGTGGTCAAACAGGTGCGCGCGCTGAAGCAGGACATCGGGACGCACGTTGGCACGGACATCGGCTCGATGTCGAGCGAGCGGCAATTGAATATTGTTGAAGAACACGTGAGTGATGCCGTCCGGCATGGTGCGCGCGCTCTGACCGGCGGTCGGCGTCGCGCCGAGCTGGGCGGCGCGTTCTACGAGCCGACGGTGCTCGCGGACGTGACGCAGCAGATGACCGTGATGCGCGAAGAGACCTTCGGCCCGGTGCTGCCCGTGATGACTTTCAGGACGGAAGCTGAGGCTATCAAGTTAGCGAACGACAGCGTCTTCGGCTTGACCGCGAGCGTCTGGACGA
>JAFBAJ010000408.1 GCA_019247865.1 Acidobacteriota bacterium | reverse complement strand
CGAGGTCCGGCCGCAGCTCTTGCAGCGCACGTGTGAGCAACGCGACGTACCTGATGACGGGCGAGCCTGCGTGAAAGAGTTTCTTCAAGAGAGCTGTGCGGCTGAGCTGCGACCCGGCGTTACCGCCCGCTCCGGCATCGCCGAGCGTGGCGAGCGCTTCGGGGAAAGGCAGGACGGACGTGCTGACTCTGAGCCCTTCCGCGCGCGCGATGAGCGGCCCGCACGCGCCCGCGATCAGATGCAGAGACCATTCGGGCTCGGCCTCGCGCAGGCTCGCCAGCAGGTCGAGCAGAGCCAGCTCGGCTCCTCCCAACTGGCCGGACGGATTCAGGTAGACGACCTTCATAAAGCAGAACGCGCCTCAGGGCGCATCCGTCGCTGCCTTCCTCAATCTGAAAATCTGTTGGAGCAGCCGGGGACTGCCGCTCGTCCCGCGCTCCTCGCGCTCCTCGTCGCGCGCCGGTTCCAGAATCGCCGCGGGCGTCTCCTGAAAAAGAGCCTCGACCGCTTTCCGGCCGAGCTGGCGACGGAGAGCTTCGCGTGCGGACGCGAGCGAAGGAGCGCGTTCGCCGCCCGCGCGCGCGTGCGAGGCGACGACCACGCGGCCGCGATACTCTCTGGCGCAGTGGAGCGCGAAGCGTTGCGCCTCGCGTCCGTAAGCGCCGGTGATGCTCGCCGCGTTGAGCTGCAACTTGACGCCGCACGCGAGCCAGTCTTCGAGGCGGCCGGACTTGCGCCGCAGGTCGTGGCTGCACTCCGGCCCGGCGAGGACGACGTTGAAGCCGCGCTGCTTGAGGCGCTCCCACAACTCTTCCGCTCCGGCAGGCGTGCGTACGGCCGGAAGAGAGATCAGGACGTGCTTCCCGCCGCCGAGCGTGACGTTTGAGCCGTATCGCTCGATGACGCTGTCCAGCTCCGGCTGAAAGCGAAAGACAAAACCCTGCTTGAGCCGGAGCGCGTCGCCGACCTCGCTTTGCAACTGCTCAAGCCTCTGCCGCGAGGCTTCGAACGAGAGCGTCGGCTCATCATGCGCGGTCTCCCAGCGCTCGACCGCGACGATGGTCTGCACGCCTTCGCGCGCGGCCTGTCGGCACATCTCCAGAGGCTCTGTGAAATCGGCTGCGGCGCGCACAGGAGCCCCATCGAATAGATGACAACGAAGGTCAATCATAGGGTTCGCGAATTGTTCGACAGCGGGTAGCTTTGGAACTAAATTTTTTTGGTTCCACCGGTCGCCCTCCGCTTTTTCGGCCAATCATGAATTGGCGCTGGGAGCCAGCTCGTCGGGGTCCTGACCTGTTTTGTAGTAGTTGTAATGGTTGTAGTAGTACTTGTAATAGTAGTCCTTAGTCGAGAGCGTGACGTTGTTCAGGACGACGCCGAAGATCTTGGCCCCGACATCCTGCAAGACCTGCCGCGCGCGCTTCACGACCGTGCGCGAAGAGCGCCCGCCGTGCACGACCAGCAGCACGCCGTCGACCATCGCCGCGATCAGCACGCCGTCCGTGAAGGAGGCGATGGGCGGCGAATCGATCACGATATGATCGAAGTTGGCTTCGAGGACTGCGAGCAGGCGGCGCATCTGTTCGGAGCCGGTCAGCTCCGCAGGGTTCGGCGGAATCGGCCCCGAAGGCAGCACGTACAGCCCGCTCTCCGTATGCTGCTCGATCAACGAGAGCATCTCGACCTCGCTCATCTTGCTCGCCAGAATGGTGCTCAGGCCGCGCGTGTTGTCCGTCTCCAGGATCGTGTGCAGGCGCGGGCGGCGCATGTCCGCGTCCACGACGAGCACGCTCGCGCCGGTCTGTGCGAGGCTGGTCGCGGTGTTGACGGCCGTCGTCGTCTTGCCTTCGGCCGGCTGGCTCGAAGTGACGAGCAGCGTCTTGGGCGCGCCGCCCGCCGAAGAGAGCAGCACCGAAGTGCGCAGCTGCTTGTAAGCCTCCGCCAGAGGCGAGCGCGCATCAAGCTCCAGCAGCAGCGGAGACGAGAGGCCGCTGCCGTTTCGTCCGCTTCGCTTCTGGAGGGCCATGTTCGGCGCGAGCAGTTTGCGTCGCGCCAGGCTGCCGATGGCCGGGATCACCGCGAGCGCGGGCAGGCGCAGCGTCTTCTCGACCTCTTCGGCGGAGTTGACGGAGTCGTCCAGGTAATCCAGATAGCGCGACAGCGCGACGCCGAAGACGAGCGAGATCAGCATGGCGAGCGCGATGCTCTGCAT
>JAFBAJ010000360.1 GCA_019247865.1 Acidobacteriota bacterium | reverse complement strand
AAGCTTGGGGCGAGCTGGCGGCGGAGGCGCAGGCGTTCGTGACGGAGTACCTGTCGAGCGTCACGTCGCTGCCGGTCTTTCCGCAGGCGGCCGTCGGCGAGTTCGCGGAAAATTTCTCGTCCGCGCTGCCGGAAGAGGGCGCGTCCGTAACGGAAGTTGTCGCGGAGTGTCGCGCCATACGCGACGCGAGCCGCCACACGGGACACCCGCGCTTTTTCGGCTACGTCGCTTCCAGCGCAAGCCCGGTCGGCGTCATCGGAGACTTCATCGCTTCCGCGCTCAATCAAAACCTGACGGCGTGGCGCTCGTCTCCGGCGGCGACGGATGTCGAGCGCACGGTCGTCCGCTGGCTCGCGCAGCTCATCGGTTACGGCGAGGAGGTCGGCGGCCTGCTGACCAGCGGCGGCTCGATGGCGAACCTCAACGCGCTCTACATCGCGTTGCGCGCGAAGTCCGGCGCTGAGCCCTCGCTCAAAGGCTTGTGGCGGACCGAGCGGCCGATGACGATCTACGCTTCCGAAGAGGTGCATCTCTCGATTGCGAAGGCCGCGGACGTGCTCGGCATCGGCCGCGAGCAGGTGCGGCTGGTTGAGACCGATGAGCGCTTTCGCTGCGACGTGCGTGCTCTGCGCGAGCGTGTCGAGAGCGACGCGCGAAATAATTTGCAGCCCTTCTGTGTGGTCGGCAGCGCGGGCACTGTGGCGACGGGCGCAGTCGATCCCTTAGCCGCGATGGCGTCGGTCGCGCGCGAGCACGGGCTGTGGTTTCACATCGACGGCGCGTACGGCGCGCTCGGCGCGTCCGATCCGGCGCGGCGCGAGCTGTTCGCAGGGATGGAGCTGGCCGATTCCGTCTCGCTCGACCCGCACAAGTGGCTCTATGCGCCGATTGATTGCGGCTGTCTGTTGCTGCGCGATGCTACGCACGCGCGCGCGGCCTTTCAGCAGGGCGAGGCCGATTACATCAAAGTTTATGAAGAGGACGAACGCGAGGCTTTCGCCTTCTGGGATTACGGCGTCGAGCTGACGCGCCGTTTTCGCGCGCTCAAGGTCTGGATGATGCTCCGCTATTACGGCGCGCGGCGTTTGAGCGAAGCCGTCAGCGAAGACATCTCGCTCGCGAAATATCTGGCCGAGCAGGTTGAAGCGGCGGCGGACTTCGAGCTGCTGGCTCCGGTCGAATTGAGCATCTGCTGCTTTCGTTACGTGCCGGAAAAGTTGCGCGAGGCTGGTGATGAGGCCGCGCTCGACCGGTTGAACGAGCAGTTGATGTACAGAGTGCAGCGCGGCGGAAAGGCATATCTTTCAAACGCGAGCCTGCGCGGGCGCTTCGCTCTGAGAGCCTGCATCGTCAACTTTCGCACGACGCGCGCCGACCTAGACCTGACGCTCGACATCGTGCGCGAAGCAGCAACAGATTTAGAAGCTTAGTCTTCTTTGCGTCTTTGCGCCTTTGCGTGAGAATTAGTTTCTCGCAAAGGCGCAAAGACGCAAAGAAGACACGGACATGTTGAATATGAAGCAGGAAGTTAAGATGTACGAGCATGAGCTGAGCACGGCTCTGCGTCTGGCGCGCGAGGCGGGGGCGTTGATCCTGGAGGGTTACGACGAGCCTGTGCGGGTCGAGCGGAAGATCGACGCGGATGATTACGTCGAGCCTGTGACGGAGACAGACCGCGCCGCCAACGAGCTGATCGTGTCGGGGCTCCGCGCGGAATTTCCCGACGACGGCATCCTGGCCGAAGAATCTGTGGACACGGAACGGCGTCTGACGAAGCGGCGCGTGTGGATGGTCGACCCTCTGGACGGAACCAACGGCTTTATCGCGCGCGACGGAGATTTCGCAGTCCAGATCGGCCTCGCCGTCGAGGGCGAAAGCGTGCTCGGCGTGGTCTATCAGCCGCTGCCGGACGTGCTCTACCGGGCTGCGCGCGGTCACGGAGCGTGGGTCGAGCGGCAGGGCGTCGCGCCGTTGGAGCGTGCGCGCGTCTCGGCTCAGACAGACTTGCAGCGGATGCGCCTCGCCGCCAGCCGCTCGCACAGAAGCCCGCGCATGGACCGGGTGGTCAAAGCCCTTGAGATCAACGAAGAGGTCAATCGCGGCTCAGTCGGCGTCAAGGTCGGACTCATCGTCGAGCAGCAGTGCGACCTCTACGTGCATCTCTCGCCGCGCACGAAGCAGTGGGACACGTGCGCTCCCGAAGCTATCCTGCGGGAAGCCGGAGGAGAACTGACGGACCTCTTCGGCCACGCGCTCGGTTACAACTCGCCCGAAGTGCAGAACCGCAACGGCATCGTCGCCTCGAACGGCCTTGCGCACGACGAGATCATCCGTCGACTCGCGCCGCTTATCAAAGAGTTCGGCCGCCTGCGCGTCG
>JAFBAJ010000149.1 GCA_019247865.1 Acidobacteriota bacterium | reverse complement strand
GAGTGTCGAGGTCTACGACGCAGTTGTTCTTCAAGACGTAAGGCGTGTCGGCCGGGTCGAGCGGCACGCCGTTGGCATCGAGCCGGAGCGGTCTGCCGTTCGGCAGTCGCTCGGCGCGCAGCTCGTTTGAAAGCTCGCGCCAGGTATTCGGACAGCGCCCGCCCATGCGCGCCTGAAAATTCCTGAAGGCCGCGCGAATCGCGTCGCGCTCTTCAAACGAGTCGACCTGCATCAGTCGGCGCAGGAGGAGATCTTTGACCTTAGGGTCTTCCGTCTCTTCATAGAGCCGCCGGTAGATCTCGCGCGCCATCGCGGGGCTGCCGCCTTCGGCCGCCATCCGCGCGCTCATCTGCTTCATCCAGACCGGCACATCCGTGCCCTTCTGCGCGCCCTCGGCGTAGACTTCGCTCGCCTGCTTGTAGTCTCCGCGCTTCCAGTAGATGTAGCCCAGGTGTTGATAGAGCCGCCAGTCGTCAGGGTTCGCGGCCATCCCTTTGCGGATGAGCTTGATGGCCTCCTCTTCGTTGATCGCGGGGAGCACGACCGCGCCGTATTTGTAAGCGACGAGGAACTGCGGGTCGAGCGTCGTCGCCGTGTCGAGCAGCGGATACAGCAGACGCATGTCGAGCGGCCCCAGATCGTCGACCTGCACTTCGCCCGGATGATTGATGATCTTGTTGCCGACGTATTGCAGCGAGCGCATCCAGTACCAGTCCGCGACGAGACCGTTGAAACCGAGGCTCATGCGCTTCAAGGTGTTCCCGGTCAGATACAGCCGCTCCTCTTCCGCTTTGATATCCGGCGGCGGACGCCGCGCGTCCATCCAGCGGCTCAAAGCGATGACCGCGACGAAGCTCACCACGATGAGAGAGGCGAGCGCGAGAATTTTCCGTGTCTCGTTCATTTGAAGTTGCGGCGGTTGAAGATGAGCGTCGCGACGGCGAGCAGGACGGCGATGTAGACGACCGCGTAGGCTAAGGCCGCGAGCATCAACTGCACGGCCGGTTTCTGTCCGTTGGCGGCGGGCGTGATCCAGTAGCTGTAGTTCGACAGGTTCGGCAGCAGATAGTAGAGCGCGCCGAACACAGCTTTGGCTCCCGCCCCTTTGCTCGAAGCGGCCAGCAGCTTCAGGTCTGCGCTGAAGTGGCCGATGATGAAGACGAAGAAGGTCAGGAGCGCAGAGAGCGCGGGCGACGAGAAGGAAGAGAAGAGGAGCGCGACCGCCGTCAGGATCATGAGCTCCATGTAGATCATCAGGACGGCGGGCCAGATGCTCGTCACGAGCGCGTCCCAGCCGCCGCTCACGTAGATGAGCGCCAGCGAGACGCCCGCGCCCATCACAAAGGTGTTGACCGCCAGCGTCAGGCAGAGGCCCAGATATTTCCCGACCAGGAACTCGCCGCGCCCGACCGGCTTCGAGAAGATGGCGTACACAGTGCGCCGCTCGATCTCTTTGTAGACGAGGCCGACGCCGACGAAGATCGAGATGAACGCGCCGAAGAGCAGCATCGCGCTCAGGCCCATGTTGACGATGATGCGCGCCTCCTGTCCCGCCGAGAGCTCGCCGAGAAAGATGGCCCCGGCCGTCAGGATGAGCACAAAGAGGACAAGGTTATAGAGCACGCGGTCGCGCAGTGCTTCGCGAAAAGCGTTGCGGGCGATGGCGTACACGCGTCCCAGCGTCGTGGAGTGCTGCTGCGCGGTGTGTGGTGTAACGGCTTCGTGATCAATAATCTCCATACGGGCGCTCATTATACAATCACTTGCCTCCACTCTCCCATTGTTCAGGATCAAAATGATAAAAACGATTGATGGCTTCGATGCCGCGACGGATGAGCGGCTCGTTCTTCGCGCGCAGCTCCGTCGTCACCAGATTGCGCGTGCCCTTAGGGTCAGCCTTGAGGTCGAAGAAGTAATCTTTGCTGTTCACGGCGTCGGAGAAGTAGTAGGAGCGCCCGTTGTCGCTCAGGATGCCGTAGTTCGGCCCGTAGCTCGACGCGACCATGTAGGAGCGCGTCTGGTAGTCCGCCTGCTCCTTCTCCGTGAGCGTGAAGAGCGGCTTGCCGAAGATCTCGTTATGGACGAGCGGCCGGTGCCCCAGCATGTAATAGAGGCTCGGCGTGATGTCGTTCGAGAAGGCGATGCTCTGCGGGTTCCAGTAGAGAGTCTTCTGA
Source organism: Acidobacteriota bacterium (assembly GCA_019247865.1). GTDB lineage: Bacteria > Acidobacteriota > Blastocatellia > Pyrinomonadales > Pyrinomonadaceae > JACMLC01. The sequence goes on along the minus strand of JAFBAJ010000149.1, from coordinate 272 downwards.
TAACGCGTCGGCAGGTGCACGATGATCGGAATCCGCATCACCTCCGGGAAGATCCAGTTGGCGTGTCCCCAGCGGCCTCCCTCGCCGATGGAATCGCCGTGATCCGAAGTCAGGATGACGAGGCTGTTGTCGTACTGCCCGCTCTCTTTCAGATACTGTATGAACTCGCCGAAGCCCTCGTCCATGCGCTTGACCTGCGTCGCGTAGTAAGAGTCGAAGCCGTCGAACTCAAAGGCCGGAGGCCCTTCCTTGCGCTCTCGATTGAGCTTGTG
>JAFBAJ010000065.1 GCA_019247865.1 Acidobacteriota bacterium | reverse complement strand
GGGCGTGTGGACTGTGCGCGGGCGCGTGACGGACAGGAGCGGGCAGGCGGCGAGCGACCTCATCGTCAGTCTCTACGACGAAGACCTTTTCTTTGACGACCTGCTCGGCCAGACCACTACGGACGAGGACGGCCGGTACAGCTTCGCTTATCACGCGGAAGACTTTCGTGATCTGTTCGAGAAGAAGCCGGATCTCTATCTCAAGGTGATGGATCGCAGAGGCCGCACGCTCTACGACTCGGCCTGCGATGTCTATTTCGAGGCCGGGCGCACGGAAGTCATAGACATTGACCTCGCTGAATAATGCCGGAGGCGTTGAAGGGCTGATGTCAACCATGGCCGCCAAAGCCCACGCGCCCGAACCGGCGCAGCATAAACAGAAAGCGGAACAGAAACCCGCGCGCGCCGCCGCGCCGCCCGCAGCCATCGCCACGCTGTTGTCCGCGCCGATGATCCAGCGCAAAGCTGCCTGCGCCTGCGGCGGCGATTGCCCGAACTGTGAAGCCGGGAAAAATCCGTTCCTGCAAACCAAGCTCAAGGTCGGAGCGCACGACGATCATTACGAACAGGAAGCAGACCGCGTGGCCGAACAGGTCATGAGTAAGCCTGCAACGGTTTCCAAAGATGCAACTGCGCCAAAGCTGCAAGCCAAAGAGCGTGTCCCGTCGTCCGCCAGAATGGCCGGGCCTGCTCCTGAAATGAGTTCGTTCGGCGCGGGCAGCCCGCTCTCGGAAGCGACGCGCACGCACTTCGAGCCGCATTTCGGCGCAGACCTCGGCGGCGTGCGCGTGCACACGGACGCATCGGCGGCTGAAGCTGCGGCGGCATTGAACGCGCGCGCTTTCACCGTCGGACGCGACATAGTTTTCGGCGCGGGCGAGTATGCTCCTGAGACGGACGCCGGTCAGCGATTGCTGGCGCACGAGCTGACACACGTCGGGCAACAGGGCCAGCTTGAACAGCCTCTGATCCAGCGCACGACGCACGGCGCAGGGACTCCGACCAACTGTCACAACTGGAGAATACCGCTGCCGCCGTGGATCGCGGGCACCATCGCGCACGGCCAGATCGGTGCGCTGCTGAGCCTTCCGGCACGCGGGATTCCGCGCGCCACAAAGATTTCGATGGGCACTCCGAATCCTCCTGCCGGGACGATGATGGGCTTCGCGGACTTGTGGGAGAACAGCGCGACTGTGAACATCGCCGAGATCAAATCAACGATGACCGGCTCGACCATCGCCGCGGCCGAGGCCGCGCACTACGTCCTGCGTCATGACGAATGGCTGGCGCGCGCTCCGTGGCTCGGCGACCCGGAAGACCTGGCTTATTCCGCGCAGGTCAGAGCCTCGAAAGCGGGAGCGCTCCTGGACCTCTCCGGCAAGACCGGGACAGACCTCGACCTCGGCGCGTTCTGGGGCGACCCGCTGAAAAACCTGCATGTCGAAGGCGACGCGCTCGGCGCGGTCGTGTACTGGTGCACGGGCGCGGGCTTGCCCGGTTCGCCGCTCTGGCTGCCGATCTTTCGCGCCATCGTCAAAGAGTTGAAGGACATGCTGACGAAGGCTCGGAAGATGCTCGACGAGGCGCTCGACTGGATCGTGGATACGAGCACGGCCGTCTACGAAGCGGTCGCCAAAGCCATCAGCCAGGCGATTAGCTGGGTGGCGGCGCACAGTAAGGTGCTGGCCTTTATCTTCATTATGTTGCTGATCCTCCTCGCCATCGCGGCGCTCATCGTCAGCCTGCTGGCGGAAGCTCCTTCGGGCGGGACTTCGACCGTCGGGGTCTTCGCCAGCATCGCGACGCTCGTGGCCTCTTTCAGCGCCCTGATGGTGCTGATCGGCGCGGGCTCGCCCGGTCTGGGCGATGCGACGACGACCCTCGCGGCCTCTTTGAAGCCGGACGCGGACACGCGCACAGCGACCTCCGAAGAGTACGAGCGCGGCGGCGGCGGCGCTGTGACCACAGAGCAGAGCGCCAAGACGCTGGTCGATAAGCCGATCACGACCTTCAGTGACTCGCTCAAGAAACTGGCCGACCCGATTGCGCTGGCGAAGAATGCATCGAGCAACCGGACGGGCGTTTCGGCCAGCGACATCGCGGCGCTGCAAAGTGCGGCCACAGCGCTCTCGACCGCCGGAGACCCGGCGACGGCCAAACGCGCGACGAGCTTGATGAAAGCCACCGGATTGGTCTAGGCTCGTCGCAGGAGTTCGTCACCGTTCGGCTGCAAAGGGAGGGAGCAGATGGGAGCGTCAGCGTGGCGTTATTACGTGCCTTATCAGGAGGACATCAATCAGGCCCTGCAAGACCTGCGCGCGTCTGTCTTCAAGAGCGGACAGTATTACAAGCCGCAGCCGACTGCCCCACCAGCGCCGCCGCCCGCAACCATCGAAGACCTGCTCGAAGCCAACGCGGAATCCGGCAGCCATTCGATCCTGGATGTGCCGATGGTCTCGCCGCAGCCTGACTTAGGAGCGGTCGCGCCGCTCACGCCGGACGAGCTGCGTCAATACTTCGGCACGGAGCGGCCGACGCGCGAGACGCTGGAGAGAAATTTTCCGGCCGTGTACGACATCACCTCGCAGCGTGGCGCGTGGGCCGGAACCTATCTCGTCGTGTATGCTGACGACCAACCCGCGGAAATCTTCTTCTTCGGGCAGTCCGGCGATTAGCTAAGATCATGCAGAGCTTTTGTGCGGCGCAAAAAAATCCACACGAAGAGACGGCCGTCGAACGCGGCCCTGTCATCTCACGCACTTCTCCCGCGCCGCTCCTGATCTCACGCGCGTCGTCGCCGATGATCCGGCGCAAAGCTGCCTGCGCCTGCGGCGGCGATTGCCCGAACTGCGAAGCCGAGAAAAATCCCTTCCTGCAAACCAAGCTCAAAGTCGGAGCGCACGACGACCACTACGAACAGGAAGCAGACCGCGTGGCTGAACAGGTGATGAGCCGACCCGCGACTGTTTCTTCCTCCTCCGCCCCTAAGCTGCAAGCCAAAGAGCTCGTCCAGTCGTCCGCCCGGCCGGACATGCACGCACCGGAGATGAGCTCTTTGGGCAACGGCAGCCGGCTTAGCGCTGCGACGCGCACACACTTCGAGCCGCGTTTCGGCGCAGACTTCGGCGGCGTGCGCGTGCACACGGACTCTTCAGCCGCGTTTGCGGCGGCCTCCCTCGACGCACGCGCCTTTACCGTCGGACGCGACATAGTCTTCGGCGCAGGCGAATACAATCCGGACACGCACGCCGGACGGCTGCTGCTGGCGCACGAGCTGACGCACGTCCTGCAGCAGGAGCAGCAGCGCATGCCGCGCGTGCAGCGCAAGAAACCGGATGCAGATAAAGCGGCCGAGGCCGTTACTCCGGGCACGGCTGCGGACGCGCCGAAAATGGTGCTCGATGAATTCAAAGGCACGCCGTGCGCGTGCCTCATCGTCATTCACAACAACGAGGTCAACGCACGCAAGACCGCGCAGGAGATGCGCAAGCATTGCTCTTACAACCTCATTCTGCTTCAGAGCGGAACCAGCGACAGGCGCATACACCTGCCCGGACATTCCGCGAAATGGGACATCGATCCGAACGAGCTGTTCCCGCCCAAAGTGGCGACGGAATGTTTGAAAGACGAGCAGGGCTGCCGTGATTTCGTCAAGAGCAATCAGGGCGCGACGAAGAAAGATAAGGTCGAAGAGGTGGTGGAAAAGCAGTTCTTCCTGACCATCAAAGATTGCTCGAAGTCTTTCACGCTGCCCGTCGTCGGCCTGCACAACAACGTCATAGAGGATACCGAACAGTATCTCAGCAAGGTCTCCGGCGGGACGACTGTGACCGACCTCAAACGCGATATAGACAAAACCGACCCTAAGGTCGGAGAGCAACAACTCAAGGACCTGAAAGACCTCATCGATAAAAAGTTCGGCACGGATAAAGTCCACAAGGTCAAGACGAAAGTCAAAGACAAGGATGTCGTCAAGGAGTACACGATCCGCGAGTACATGACCGAGACGAAGGGCAAGACCAATATCTTTCGTTGGTGCGCGGACAAGTCCCTAACCAAATGTCATATCGGAGACCCGGAGCACCCGGACAACGTCGTGTGGGTCATCAACGACAAGGACTTCGACACGCTCAAGAAGAACAACGTCAACGTCGTCCTGCAAAACGACCTCACGCGCGCGTTGGGGACTGAGGCCGAGACAGACCTCTCGACCGTCTTTCTGGTCATCAAGAAGGTCAAGGGCGAGCTGTTGCAGCAGAAGTCCGTTGATCTCAACAAGTCCATCGACGATGACATCAAAGAGATGCAGGCCATCATCGATGACCTCAAGAAGATGGCCGAGTTCCAGGACCTGACGGTCAGGAACGTGATCGAGCGCATCATCAAGCTCATCATGGAGTTCATCAAATTGATGGTCGATCTGGGCGGCCTTTCGACCACGAACCAGGACATCGCCGGGCTGGAAAACTTGCGCTTCATCAACATCGAGACGCCGGACAAGATTGCCGGTAAGACCGCCGGAGAGGCGCGCGTCACGGGCTACGAAGCCATCGTCAGCACCCTCAAGGCGGTCGGCCTGCACTGCTGCGGCGACGCGGCGGAGACCGCCAAAGCCGAGACGGACATCAAAGACGAGTTGAAAAAAGAGGAGCCGAAAAAATCGAAGAAGTGAGACGTTATCTCCACCGATAGAGTTCGAGCACGGATCATGCAGAGCAGGTTTGAAGCTCAACAAAATCCCGACGAAGCTTCCGACAGTAAGCGTGGCTGTCAGGCCCAGTGTCCATCGCCGCTCTCCGCGCTGCTCAATGTGACGGGCGCGGCCACACCACAGTTGCAGCGGAAAGCATCCTGCGCGTGCGGCGGCCAGTGTCCGCGCTGCCAGGCGAAAGCGCTGCCGACACAGCTCAACGTCAGCCAGCCCGGAGACCTGCACGAACAGGAAGCAGACCGCGTCGCAGGACAGGTGATGCGGATGCCTGCGCCGGAAGCAAAAGCCGGAACGCAAGGCTCTGCTGCTACTGCTTCCGCCACGTCCGCGCCGTCCCTCACAGGTTCCGCCGGACAGCCTTTGAGCGCCGAGACGCGCGCCTTCTTTGAGCCGCGCTTCGGACAGGATTTCAGCGACGTGCGGGTTCATACGGACGCCGGCGCGGCTCGCTCGGCGCAGTCCGTCGAAGCGCAGGCTTACACCGTCGGCCGCGAGATAGTCTTTAACGAACATCAGTACCGCCCGCACACAGAAGCCGGAAAAAGTCTGCTCGCACATGAGCTGGTGCACGTCGTTCAGCAGAGAAGCGCGCCGGCAGCGGGCAGTCATCAGCTCAGTCGCGTCAAAGCCGGGACGCTGCAAAGGCAGACCATCGGCGCGGGCTGTGATGCGGCACAGACCACCGCCATCAACGCCGCCTGGAGCAGTGCGAGGCGAATTCTGGCGGCCACGATCAGTTCACTGGAAAATAT
>JAFBAJ010000846.1 GCA_019247865.1 Acidobacteriota bacterium | reverse complement strand
ATCATCTGTCATCTAGTTTGACTAATGCTCTCGTAAACGAGTCATGCCGAGGCGGAATTTTCGCAGGCGAGTGAGCCAGTTGGCCCGCTCCTGAGACGCGGGCTGAAGAGTCGCTCCGGCCTCCGTGACCGCCTGTAGAAGAGCTTCGAGGCTCTGGATGTTGCTCAGTTGCACGCCGTTTATATAAAGCGTCGGGGTGCCGGTCACGCCGTCTTTGAAAAGAGCGGAATTGAAATCCTCCTCTACCTTTCCGCTGTACATGCCATCGGCCATCTCTCGGGCGTACCGCTCCATCTGAAGCCCTGCCTTTCTCGCCAAATGAGAGAGGCGCTCATCGTCGAGTGGGCGGTCTTGTTCAAAGAGCAGATTGTGCATCTCCCAGAAGCGTCCCTGTGCTGAGGCGGCTTCTGCGGCTTCGGCCGCCCGCACGGCGTAAGGATGTACATTCCTGAGAGGAAAGTGACGGTAGACGAAGCGCAACCCTTCGACGCGACTCATAAGCTCCTTCAGCATCGGGTGCAATTGACGGCAATAAGGACACTCGTAATCGCCGTATTCGACGAGCGTCGCAACGGCTGACGGTGGCCCCAGTACGTGATCGCTTTCGCCGACAGGCCGCGCGAGTCTAATGATCTCATGCTCATCTTTCATAATGTGTTCCTCGAAGCTCAGGCCAGATCGAAGAGCATGATCTCCGCATCTTCACTGGCCCTGATCATGAGGTCCGGCTCCTCACTAACCGCCGCGCCGTCCTGAAGTTTCGTGCTGCCCAGTGTGACCGCGCCCTTGATGACCTGCACCCAGGCGTGGCGGTCCCCGCTGAGCTGGTAGGAGACCTCGTCGCCTGACGCGAGCACGGCATCATACACCTTCACGTCCTGGTGTATGGTCACGGAGCCCTCGTCACCTCCGCGCGAGGCGATGAGCCTCAAACGTCCGCTCCGTTCCCCTTCAGGAAAGGACTTCTGCTCGTAACCGGGCTCTAATCCTTCGCTCTCCGGCCGAATCCAGATTTGCAGGAAGTGCACCGGCTCTGTCTCGGAGCCGTTGAACTCGCTGTGACTGACGCCCGTCCCGGCGCTCATCCGTTGCAGCTCGTTCGGGCGGATAACGCCGCTCCCGCCGGACGAGTCGCGATGTGAGAGCGCGCCCTCGACGACGTAAGAGAGAATCTCCATGTTGTCGTGCGAGTGCGTGCCGAAGCCTTGCCCCGGCGACACAAAGTCTTCGTTGATGACTACCAGATCGCGGAAGCCCGTCCAGCGCGGGTCGTAGTAGCGGTTGAAGGAAAACGTGTGGCGGCTGTCGAGCCAGCCCGTCCGCGTGCTGCCACGTTCTCCAGCAGGTCTTACTTTAATCATGACGTCCTCCTGTCTCCTCTTCCAATGGCTCGCTCATTCCTCCGCGAGCAGCTTCTGAATTCGTCGCTCTGTCTCATCATAAGCTCCTTCGCCGACATGCTTCCATCTGATTCGCCCCTCTTTATCTATCAGAAACATGGTGGGCCAGGCCTGGACGCCATAAGCCTTCCATGTCTGGAAGTCGTTGTCCGTGAGGACCGGATACCGAATCCCCAGTGAAGCAACTTCCCGGCGAAGGTTTTCGGCTATTCTTTCCTCATCAAACTCAGGTGAGTGCACACCGATGACAATGAGCCCTTTCTCGCGGTAGCGCTCGTGCCAGCTTTTGACGAAGGGCAACGTGTTACGGCAGTTATAGCAGCCGAAAGTCCAAAACTCGATGAGCACCACGCGACCGCGCAGGCCCTTGAGAGTTAACGGCTCTGAGTTGATCCAGCTTCCCGTGAACAGCTCCGGAGCAGTAGCAGACTCCGAAATCTGATATTCAGCCGAGCTGCCAAAACGACTAAACAAGAGCTTTGATAAACCGGTAACGTAAGCTACCACCCCTACAACGACAATCCCCACCACGATCCCCACCAGCAGGTTGCGTCGTCTTTCCATAGCCGGTTCCAGTCTTCCTCTCATTTCATAACTATCGCAGCGCGGCGTCATCGGGGAGGAACATGTTTGACCTCATCCATGTAGCGGTCTGCGGCGGCGGCTGACTCTTTCGGACTGTTCCCCTGCTGACGTGCGCTCAGGTAAGGCGCGTACCAGTCCCACCAGTGATGCTCGGCGTGCGTCTGCTCGTAGTGGCCGTGGTATCCCTCCGTCTCGTGGAGGAGTTCTGCAAGGGTTGCGACATCCACGGCTGGTGTCCGTGTCGTGTCCCACTCGCGGCCCGGCAGCCGCGTCCTGATCTCCTGGAGCAGCCAGCCATTCCCATCCGGGTCCTTGAACGAAGCGAACGAGGCGTAAGAACGCCCTTCTGGGTCGCGCCCGCTGACCACTGAGTTGTCCTCGGCGCGGTGGAAGACCTCGCTCACTTCAACGCCGCGAGCGACGAGATCTTTGCGGGCGGCTTCGATGTCGTACACGGCGAGGAGCAGGCTGTCCATTGAGCCGGGTTTGGCCGGTGTGATTCCCTTGCCAATCCAGATCGAGCAGTCTGACTCCGGCGGCGTTAGCTGCACGACGCGGAAGTCGTCGCCCCTCGTGATGTCTGCGTCGAGCCGCCAGCCGAGATTCTGGTAGAACGCTTTCGCGCGGTCTACGTCCGCCACGCCGAGCGCCACGACTTCGAGCTTCATGTCGCCCGTTCCGCCTTGTGCGCCTGTTGTCGGTTCCATAACTCCTCCTCTGAATTTCCAGCCATCATTTTAGAGAGCAGAGATCGAGTCGAGAATTTGATCTGTGGTCACAATGTAACTGGCGTAGTTCGGGATATTGAGATGGAGAGCGGCGTGCATCATCTCATCCGAATAATCCGCGGTCGCGTCTTTGACCAACGCGACCTCGTAGCCAAGCTCAGCGGCGAAGCGAACGGTTGACTCGACGCATGTGTGCGCAATGAGCCCGACGACGATGAGCTTGTGGATGCCGTGCCTCTTGAGCTGCAAATCCAGATCGGTATTGGCAAAGCCGCTGGAACACCAGTGCTCCTGGGCCACAACGTCGCCCGGTTGCGGTGCGAATTCGCTGCGGATCTCGCCGCCCCACGTTCCGTCTTCGAAGGTCTTGTGCTCCCACGCTGCCTGCTGGATGGGCGCGATGTACTTCCATGTCTCGTAGTCGCCGGGACGGTAGCGATGATGCATGGCATAGAAGACGCGGAGCCGCGCCCCGCGCGCCGCATTCAGAATCCGCAGCATATTCGGCACACAACTATTCGCCTCTGCGACAGCCCGAATCCGGTCCCATATCTTGCCGCCTTCCGAAATGAAATCGTTATACGGATCGATGACGAGAAGCGCGGTGAGCTCCTTGTCAAACCTCAGCTCTGCCATGTTCTTTCCTCATCACCATCTGCGGAAGTTACATGGGCGACCACACCGGCCAGCGTTGCGACTGCAAGCAGCAGGAAAGTGATCCCTTTCATCAAGATTCCTCCTTCAAGTCGCACAGCATTTGGGCCAGATTCATTTCCGCCTCTCTTGTCTGAAAGCCGCGCTCCATCGCGGCCCGGTTCCGGCGCTGGAACTCAGGGCTGCGCGTTCCTTCGAGGAAGAGATCGGAATCGCGGCGGAGGTCTTCGACGGTGGGAAGCGCGATCGCATTGACGCGCTCCTTGACCACGACCTGGCCCGCGGCTGGAAATTTGGCGATGCGATGAGCAAGCGATGTGACAAAGTCGCCGAGCTCATCGGCGGGCAACGCTCGATTGATCCAGCCATAGCGTTCGGCCAGCTCCGCGTCGTAATCCTGTGCGCTCAACATGACTTCAAGCGCACGCGCGCGGCCCATGAGTCGCGCGAGATGTTGTGCGCCGCCCGCGCCGGGAATCA
>JAFBAJ010000787.1 GCA_019247865.1 Acidobacteriota bacterium | reverse complement strand
ACACAGACCCGTACGGCGAAGCGTGGATGATTCGCGTCCGCCTGTCGAGCCCGGGCGAGGTGGACAGCATGTTGACGGCTGCCGAATACGAAGACTTTACGAAAGCGGAGACAGAATAAGCTTTGCGTTACATTCCCAACTCGCCGGACGAACGCACCGAGATGCTGCGCACCGTCGGCCTCGATTCGGCGGAAGAACTTTTCAGCTCGATCCCTGAAAATTTACGTCTCAAGGGGCAGCTCAACATCCCTGCGGCCATCTCGGAGCTGGAGCTCGTAGCTGGCTTTGAAGGTCGCGCCGCGCGCAACACGGCCTCGCGCCGTCCGAGCTTTCTCGGCGCGGGCGCGTATCAGCATTACTCTCCGACCATCGTCGATCATCTCATCCAGCGCTCGGAATTTTTCACGGCCTACACGCCCTACCAGCCGGAGATTTCGCAGGGCACATTGCAGGCCATCTTCGAGTTCCAGACGCTCGTCTGCCAGCTGACCGGCATGGACGTGGCGAACGCTTCGATGTACGACGGCTCGACGGGCCTCGCCGAAGCAGTCCTGATGGCCGAGCGCATCACGCGGCGCAAGAAGGTCGCCGCCGCCGCGAGCGTGCATCCTGAATATCTGGAAGTCGCCAACACCTACGTCCAGCATTACGGCATCGAGCTCGAACAGCTCGATTTCGATCAGGAGACGGGACGGCTCGGCGCTGAGGCTCTGAATAAGCTGGACAACCAGACGGCCGCGCTCGTCGTGCAGTCACCGAACTTCTTCGGCTGCATCGAAGACGTGAAGGCGCTGGCTGATAAAGCGCACGCGGTCGGCGCGCTGCTCATCGTCTGTGTGACCGAAGCCATCTCTTTCGGCCTCCTGCGCTCGCCGGGCGCGTGCGGCGCGGACATCGTCGTCGCCGAAGGCCAATCCTTCGGCATCCCGCTCTCGTTCGGCGGCCCTTATCTCGGCCTCTTCGCGACGCGCGAAAAGTACGCGCGCCAGATTCCCGGCCGCCTCGTCGGCGAGGCTTTCGACAAAGAGGGCCGACGCGGCTTCGTCCTCACGCTCGCCACGCGCGAGCAGCACATACGCCGCGAGAAAGCGACCTCCAACATCTGCACCAACGAGGGACTGATCGCGCTGGCCGCGACCATCTATCTCGAAACGATGGGCCGTCGCGGGCTGCAGGAGGTCGCAGAGCAATGCGCGCAGAAGGCTGCGCACACCGCCCGCAAAATTTCAGAGCTCGAAGGCTTCTCGCTTCCCTTCAGCGCGCCGCGCTTTAACGAGTTCGTCGTCCGCGCGCCAATCGAAGCAGGAGAACTCCTAAAACGTCTGGCCTCCGAGCAGAACATCACCGGCGGTCTCGCGCTTTCACGTTTTTATCAGGACAGGCCGAACGACTTTCTCGTCTGCGTGACCGAGACCAACACGCGCGCCGAGATTGATGCCTTGATAGACGGATTAGCAACATTGACGAAATAAATTCAGCCACAGAGGACACAGAGAACACAGAGGGTAAAAACAAGAATTCTTTTCTTTGTCTCTGTGCTCTCTGTGCCCTCTGTGGCAAATAAAATTATTCAACCATGAGTTCAACCAACATCACTAAAGTCACTTCGCATCCGTCGCAGAACGAGCAGCTCATCTTTGAGCGTTCGCAGCACGGGCGCGTCGGTTACAAGCTGCCCGCGCTCGATGTGGACGAGACGCCGCTGGATGAATTGGTGCCGCAGGAATTGCGGCGGGACGATGACCTGGAAGGCGTGCCGGAGGTGAGCGAGGTGGACGTGGTGCGCCACTTCACGCGCATCTCGACGTGGAACTATTCGATAGACCTGGGGCTCTATCCGCTCGGCTCCTGCACGATGAAATACAACTCGCGCCTCAACGAGAAGGTGGCGCGCATCGGCGGCTATGCCAATCTGCATCCGCTCGCGTCCGAAGAGGATTCGCAGGGCGCGCTCGAACTGATCTACGAGCTACAGGAAAATCTGTCGGAGATCACAGGGCTCGCGGGCGTCTCTTTGCAACCGGCTGCGGGCGCGCACGGAGAGATGACGGGAGTGATGCTGATCCGCGCCTTCATCGACGCGCGCGATGGCGAAGGAGCTTCGGCGAAAAGGCGCACGATGCTCATTCCCGATTCGGCGCACGGCACGAATCCAGCCTCGGCCAATCTCTCTGGCTTTACCGTCAGGACGATCAAATCGACGGCCGAAGGCTTGACGGACTTAGATCACCTGCGCGAGCTGTGTGCGGCGGGCGACGTGGCCGGACTGATGCTGACCAACCCGAACACGCTCGGCCTCTTTGAGAAGAACATCGAAGAGATCTGCCGGATCGTGCATGAAGCAGGCGGCCTGGTCTACATGGACGGCGCGAACATGAACGCGCTGGTCGGCGTCGCGCGTCCCGGCGATATGGGCGTGGACGTGATCCACCTCAACCTGCACAAGACCTTTTCGACGCCGCACGGCGGAGGCGGCCCGGGTTGCGGCCCCTGCTGTTGCAGCAAAGAGTTAGAACCGTTCCTGCCGACCCCGCGCGTCGTGAAAGATGGAGAAAGTTTTAAGCTCGACTTCAACCGCCCGCAATCCATCGGACGCGTCAAAGCTTTTCACGGCAACTTCGGAATGATGGTGCGCGCGCTGGCTTACATCCAGACGCACGGCGCAGAGGGTTTGAGAGAGGCGACGGAGGCTGCGGTCGTCAACGCGCGTTACATCGCGCACGGTTTGAAGGAAGATTACGACAAGCCTTTCGACGCGCCGCCGATGCACGAGGTCGTCTTCACGGACAAGCGACAATCGCGCAAGGGCGTCCACACGCTCGACATCGCCAAGCGGCTGATCGACTACGGCTTTCATCCGATGACGATCTACTTCCCGCTCATCGTGCAGGGCGCGATGCTCATCGAGCCGACCGAGTCCGTCGGACGACAGGAACTGGATCAATTCATCGCCGCCATGCGCGCCATCGCACACGAAGCGGTCGAAGACCCCGACACGGTCATCAACGCCCCGCACACCACACGCATCGGTCGCCTCGACGAAGCCGCCGCCGCGCGCAAGCCCGTCCTCCGCTGGAAACCGAAAGAAGCCGCCTCCGCTGCATAAAACAGATTAATGATGGATAAGAGCTAATCTCTCCGGCACATTACTCTCCGGCAATCTGGATGAAATCCAAATTCACCTGGCCGTTATCGTTCGAGTTTTTTTGATACTTTATTCGGTTAGGGCCTGACTGGAGGGATAAAGATTCCGTCTGCATGCGCCAGATATTCCACCGGGCAGCGTTCGGCAGGTATGTCTGTTTGGCCTGTTTATCATTAACATAGATGGTGAGTGTCCGTGCAGAAAGATTTCCGTTTCCATAGCAAAGGCCAACTCGATACTGACCTGCGGACGGGACGTTGACCAAAAAAGTTGTTGCCGTTTCGGTCCGCCCGCCATACCCGGAGACATAGCCACTACCTGAATATCCCGGATGCCCAAAGTCCAGAGAGGCATCGCCTGAAAATTCGGCGTCCTCCGCTTCGTAGTATTGCGCCATTCCTTCAGCTAACTTTGGACAAGGAACTGGCGGCTCTGGCTGCTGCTTAAAAAGACGAGTCCATGCGGCATAAACAATCGCAATGATGATGAAGAACACCGCGAACATCTTGACCAGAGGTGGAACGGAAATCTTTTTAACGCCCGCGCCAGGGAATGCCGGAGGTGCGGTTATTGATCTGGGAGGAGCGGGAAATTCCGGTTGGGTAAGTGGTTTTGCCCGCCCGCGTTTGATGCCCTCAAGAAGAGCTTCCTTAGCTGCTTCTTCATCTTTGCCTACTAAATCAATGCGTATTAACTGGTTGAGCAATCCCTTCTGATAATCAAATTCCTCCACACATACGGGAAGGAGAATTCCCTGCGTACTTGTAGGGTCTTGGGCAAAGGCTGCCGCCCATTCAGGAAGAGCATAGATCGATTTCAAATAAGCAGGTGATAAAACAGCGATGGTGCGTTCGCTGTTCTGAATAGCCTCATTAATCTTGAGGATAAAATTCTCTGACGGTCGAAAATCCCAATCCTGAAGGATGGTCGTATAATCAGCTTCTTCTAATTGCCACGCAATCCACTCTGCCCATGACTTGTCAGCCTGATTATAACTGATGAAAAAATTTATCATTCGTTCGTGATAAAGATAAAGATTTCTCGCAGGCTATGTGCGCTCCTGATTGCTTCGGCCCGTTCCTGTTAATTCATTTTCCTTCCGCTGTAATTTTGAGCAGCGCGAGTCTTTCGACCACGCGGCCGTTCATCAGGTGTTCTTCGACGATCTCCGGCACGTCTGCGGCGCGCACCTGCGCGTACCAGACGCCGTCCGGGTAGACGAGCACGGCCGCGCCGACGGCGCAGAAGCCGACCGAGCTGCAATCCGTGAGGACGATGCTCCCCGAAGGATTCTTCCCTTTGCTCTCTTTGCCGAAGAGGACGCCGCGCGCCAGCAGCTCGCGCGTCAGGGCCTCTTTGACCTCCGCGCTTCCGACCGCCGCGCACGATTTTCCGTTGCAGACAAAGACGTGATGACGAATCGGCGCATACGCGACCGGCGCCAGGGCGCAGACGCGCTCTCGTTCTTCGATAAATGATATTTGCTTTGACATAAATTTCGTGTGTGATGCTAACACGGCGTGCGTGGCGGAGGCGAATGGCATCCACTTCTTTGCCTGCTTCGTAGTTATTATTGTAATATTCGCGTGGAAAGGCGACTGCTCGTGAGACCGCGCGTGGTAGAGTAGGCGGTCACGCGCTGTCGCCTCGTTTGTTGTCGGCCGAGCTGTTCTGAAAATATGGCGAGCGGATTAGTCATACACATCGTCGCGGGCGAAGACAGGCACACGGAGGTGCTCTCGCACGAGCGGATACGCATCGGCGCGGGCGATAGCTGCGACCTGCGGCTGCGCGGCTCTTCGCTGCCGGTCACGGCCAACGGCACGGTGCTCGAACTGGCGCGCGCGAACGGCAACTATCGCGTCTCGAAGTTCGACGAATCGCTTGACATCACGCATAACGGAGAGCCGCTCGCGGTCGGCAAGAAGATCACGGACGGCGACGAGGTGCGTTTTGAGGCGACGAATCTGGCGCTCCAGTTCTTTCCCGTCCGCTCGCTCCCGATGGTCATCGGGCAGCGGCGCGAGTCGCAGGTTGCGCCCTTCATCGAGAACGCCGCGATCGAATCGGCCGCGACCGCACGGCGCGACGACGCCAAAGTTTTCCTGCGCGAGTTCACGCGCGAGCTGGTGCGCGAGATCAATCCGAGCACGAAGCTGATCGCGCTCGCCATCACGCTCGCGCTCGTCGGCGGCGTGCTCTACCTGGGCTTCGCCGCGTACAAAGAGATCCAGAACATACGCCGCGCGGGCGAACAACTCGGAGCCAAGCAGGGACAGCTCGCGCAGGACCTCAACAAGACCAGCGATGAGCTGAACAAAGCCAACCAGACCAACAAAGAGATTCGCGACAGCCTCTCTTTCGTCCCCAAGCTGGTGCCGGAATTCAGCGGCGGAGTCTGCCTCATCTCCGGCTCGTTCGTCTTCGTCGAGCCGTCGAGCGGGCGACCACTGCGCTATGCCGAATCGCAGATGAGCGATGACGGCGTGGTGATCCAGAACGGAGAGCAACCGGCGGAGCTGACGACGGAAGGCAACGGCGCTATCGCCGAATACGAGTTCGTCGGGACAGGCTTTTATGTCGGCGACGGCTTCGTCATCACGAACAAGCATGTCGCGCAGCCCTGGCTCGCAGACGAGCGCGCGCAGAACCTCACCGTGACGGGCATCGACGCCAAGCCGCGCCTCAAAAAGCTGGTCGCCTATTTTCCAGGTCATGCTCCGGCCATCACGCTCAAGTTCAAACAGGCCGCCGCGCGCGACGACCTGGCCGTCTGCACAGTGAATCCGAGCGAGCTGCCGTCGCAGATTCCCGTGTTGCCGCTCGACCGTGACACGGACGCCGTCGGCATCGGCAAAGAGGTGGCGATGATGGGTTATCCGAACGGGCCTGATCGCATCCTCGCGATGGTCGAAGATTCGGAGGCGCGCAGCATCAATGCGCGTTACGGCTCGTCGCTCGAAACGCTCATCAATTATCTCTCGGAGACCAAGCGCATTCAGCCGATGACCACGCGCGGCTACATCACAGACCTCGACATGGATGCGCGCCGCATCGTCCACAGCGCGCAGACGGCAGAGGGCGGCTCCGGCGCGCCGCTCTTCGGCCAATCGGGGCGCGTCATCGGCGTCAACTTCGCCGTCTTTACCGAGAACACGGCCTCGAACTTCGCCGTCCCGGTGCGTTTCGCCATCACTCTGCTCGAACACTCCGGCTGGAAAGCGCCGGAGCCTCCGGCTACGCCTGAGAACGACAACGCCAACACGAATCAGGCCAATCCGCGCAACAACGCGGCGGCCAATCCCTCCCGTTAAATCAAGCCTTCGGCTCAAATATTCTTAAAGTAATACGCTGCACGGGCGCACGAGCAGGTATAAATCTGTCTTTAGCATGTACCTCGACTCCCTTGCGAGAGGAAACAATGCGATGAACGTCCGGCTCATACACGCCAGGAGATTCCTCCTGCTCCTTTGCTTCTCCAGCTTCTTAGCAGCGCCCGCAGTCAAAGCTCAAACCGTCGAGGCGACAACGACGACCATTACGGTTCAGGCCAACCTGAGCCCGGCGTTTATCGGGGCCGGAAACATCAACGGCGACGCAGCCCCGGACATCTATGTGACCGATGCTTCGGCGAAGTACTCCATCCTCCTCAATGACGGAACCGGATCGTTTCTTCCGGCCCTTACCGCTAACACATCCGCCGTCGCAACCATCTATTCGGACACTAAGGATGTTAACAACGACGGCAAGCTCGACCTGGTGTTCATACAGGGCGGCGCGGCTCCGTTCGGCCCGCACTCGATCTATGTGCGTCTGGGTGACGGGACAGGCGGCTTTGCAGCCCCTGTCACAACTCAATTCGGGTCGGGCAACGTCGGCCTGGTTGATGTCGCGGCGGCTGACTTCAATCTGGACAACAAGCTGGATTTCGCGATCAGCACGTCCGGCCCCGGACAGTCAGTGCCGGGCGGAGGCGTCTATCTCCTGTACGGGAATGGAGCCGGAGGCTTTCCCTCAAGCGTGCTGCTGAACATCAACTCACGCGGAGCGGACATCGCCGCCGGAGATTTCAACAACGACGGCAAGCTCGATCTGGTCGGAGTGCAGGGCACGAATGTCTCTACGCTGCTCGGCACGGGCGCGGGGGATTTCGTCGCCGGAGGAAGCATCGCCGTCACGGCCGCGCCGTTCGGGACTGTGGTCGCGGATTTCAATCGTGACGGGAAGCCCGACGCGGCGCTCATCGGCGGCGGAGCTGTGTTCATCGTCTACGGCAACGGAAGCGGAGGCTTTACGCATTTCGGCATTCTCGGCGCGGGCTCGACTCCGGTCGATCTGGCCGTCGCGGACTTTAATCGCAACAGCACGCCCGATCTGGCCGTCGCCAATTTCGGCTCCAACAACGTCACAGTGATTCTTGAGCCGAGCGGCACGACGCTGCCTTTGAAAACTCAGTTCGACTTTGACGGCGACCTCCGAGCAGACATCGCCGTCTATCGTGGCGGCAACACTCCCGGCGCTCCAAGCTTCTGGCATATTCTGCGCAGCTCCGACAACACTTATCAGGG
>JAFBAJ010000774.1 GCA_019247865.1 Acidobacteriota bacterium | reverse complement strand
CTTTCTTTGCGCCTTTGCGCCTTTGCGTGAGACTTCTTTACTGCCCCAAATTCTGTTCCAGCCGAAAGCGCGCGGTGCGATAGTCGACGATGGCCTGAAAGTACGCGAGGCGTGCTTCGGCATAGGCCGCCTGCGCGTCCACGACATCCGTGATGGTCGCTTTTTTGGCGCGGTAGCGCGCGAAGACGAGCATCAGGTTCCGCTGCGCTTCGTTGGCTCCCGTCTCCGTCTCGCGGATGCGCGTGAGCGCCGAGAGCGCCGCCGCACGCGCCGTATAAAATTCCTGCTGCAAAAGCCTGACGGTCATTTCGCGCTGCATGTCGAGCGCCTGCGCGCGCAGTCGCGCCTGCGTCTCGCGGCTCTTGCTGCCGCCGAAATCGAAGATCGGGATCGTCAGCGTGACGGTCGCAGAGCCGCCCGCGTATTTCGAGAGCGGACGAAAGTCGCCCGCGTCGAAGCCGCCGTTGACGGTGTAGCCGAGCTGCGGCAGACGTTCACGACGCGCCGTGCTGGCTTCGGCCTGCGCCGCGCGCTTCTGTGCATCTATCTGCGCCAGCTCCGGCCGAGACTTCAAGACCTCTTCGGTGTAGCTCATAAAATCCGACGCGGTCGGCAAGTCCTGCGAGATGCGCGAGACATCCAGCGCCGTCGAGAAATTCGTGCCGGTCAGGACGCGCAGGACATCCATCGCCGCAGCCTCGCCCGCGCGCGCCTGCTCCAGCTCATCGCGGTGCGTCGCGACCTGCGTGCGCGCGCGCAGGATGTCCGTGCCCTCGCTCTCATCCTCGCCGCGCTGCATCTGTCCTTCGACCACTTTGAGAAAGCCTTCGGCGAGCGAGAGCGTCTCTTCGGCCAGACGCCGGCGCTGCCGCGCGAGCATGAGAGCGTAATAAGCATCCACCGTATTGAGCGCGAGCGCGCGGCGCGCGATGAGCGTCCCGGCGCGCGCCGCTTCGAGCAGGTAGCGACTGCGGCTGAGCTGCGCGCGCAGCCGTCCCGACAAATCCAGCTCGCCCGTCGCCTGCAAGAGCGCGGTCGTCTCGTGAATCGCGCTCGAAGAGACGTAAGAGTAAATCAGCGGTTCGTCTTCCAGGCGATAGCGCGAGGGCGTCGTGCCGAAATACGTGAGCGGCACGCTGAACTGCGGAAAGAAACCGGCGCGGGATTGTTTGACATCCTCCGCCGCGAGGCGCTCGTCAAACTGCGCCTGCTGATACACGGAAGCCTGTTTGAGCGAGAGCGTGATAGCTTCGTCAATCGTGAGCGGGCGCGCATTCTCCTGCGGCTGATCGAATCCGGCGGGCGGACGCTCGACGCGGCGGCTGCCATCCACCGGCGGCGTCGGCTCGGCGGTCGGCGGCGTCTGATCCGGCCGCGTCGCCGAAGGCTGCTGCGGACTCGTCGCCGAAGGCTGCTGCGCACGCAACTGGAAACAAACAGCAAGCAGGAGGAGCAGCACGCAGGACAGGTAGATTCTTCTCAAGAGGAAGCCTCCTTCGTATTTTTAGCCACAGAGGACACAGAGAGCACAGAGGAAAGAATATTTTATCTCTGTGCTCTCTGTGTTCTCTGTGGCTGATTCTTTATTCTTAAAGCAAAGCGCGCGCGTGATTGATGACGTTCTCGACGTTGAAGCCGAGTTCGCGCAGGGCGATGTCGCCGGGCGCGGAAGCGCCGAAGCGGTCGAGGCAGATCACGTCGCCGGTTGGGCCGACGTAGCGATCCCAGCCCTGCCGGACGCCCGCTTCGATGGCGAGACGCGCGGCCACGGAGGGCGGCAGGACTTCGCTTCGATACTCTTCCGTCTGCTCTTCAAAGAGCTCCCAGCATGGCATCGAGACGACGCGCGTGGGCGTGCCTTCGGCCTGCAAACGCTCACGTGCTTCAAGCGCGAGCGAGACTTCGGAGCCGGTCGCAAGCAGGATCAGCGCGGGCTGATTGTTGTCTGCTTCGGCGAGAATGTATGCGCCGCGCCGCGTGCCTTCGGCAGAGTTGTAGCGCGTGCGGTCTATCAGCGGGAGCTTCTGGCGCGTGAGTGCGAGCGCGGTCGGGGCTTTGCGGCGCAGGATGGCGAGCCGCCATGCTTCGCGCGTCTCGTGCGGGTCGGCCGGACGAATGACGTAGAGATGCGGGATGGCGCGCAGGCCCGCGAGATGTTCGATGGGCTGATGCGTCGGGCCGTCTTCGCCGAGGCCGATGGAGTCGTGCGTGAAAACATAGACGGCCTGCACTTCGGAGATCGCGGCGAGACGAATCGCGGGCTTCATGTAATCGGAGAAGGTCATGAAAGTGCCGCCGAACGGGATCAGTCCGCCGTTGAGGCTGATGCCGGTCATGGTCGCGCCCATCGCGTGCTCGCGCACGCCGAAGTGCAGGATGCGCCCGTCGTAAGAGCCCGCCTCGAAGCTGCCGCCGCCGGTGATGTCCGTGTTGTTCGAGACGCCGAGGTCTGCCGAGCCGCCGATCAGCATCGGCATGTGCGGCGCGAGCGCGTTGATGACCTGCCCGCTTGCGACACGTGTCGCCATCGGCTTCGCATCGTCGAACGAGGGCAGGTGCTCTTCCCAGCCGTCCGGCAGCTCGCCGCTCATCGTCGTGCGCCAAGCGCGCCCCAGCTCTTCGTGCTTCGCTTCATACTTTTCGACGAGCGCGTTCCACTCGCTCTCCAATCGCTCGCCCTCTGCGATAGCTTTGCGGAAATGATTTAAGGCTTCGTCCGGCACGTAAAACGTTTTGTCTTCGGGCCAGCCGAGGTGGCGCTTGGTTTCGCGCACGGCCTCTTCGCCGGGAGCGTCCGAGTGCGCTTTGCGCGTCCCGGCGGTCGGCATTCCGTAACCGATGGTCGTCTTGACGGAGATCAGCGAGGGCTTGTCCGCGATGGACTGTGCGTCGCGTATCGCGCGCTCGATGGCTTCGAGGTCGTTGCCGTCTTCGACGGTCGAAGTGTGCCAGCCGTAAGCCTCGAAGCGTTTGGGCACGTTTTCGGTAAAAGCCAGATCGGTGAAGCCTTCGATGGTCACGCGGTTGTCGTCGTAAAGGTAGATGAGCTTGCCGAGCTTCAAATGTCCCGCGAGCGAAGCGGCTTCGCTGGCGACGCCTTCCATCAGATCGCCGTCCGAGACGATGGCGTAGATGTAATGGTCTATCACAGGGAACTCGGGCTGGTTGAACTTCTGTGCGAGATGCGCCGCGCCCATCGCCATCCCGACGCCGT
>JAFBAJ010000847.1 GCA_019247865.1 Acidobacteriota bacterium | reverse complement strand
TTGCCGACCATCATCGGAGAGACGCAACAGGCAATCGCCCCGTCATCGCCGAGCGCGCGGCGCATCATCTCATCGCTTTCAAACTGGATGGAGCTGGTGTCAATCGCCACCTTCGAGGCGAAGCTGCGAAAGCCTTCGGGCAGGCGCGGGCTGTACCAGATGGTCAGATTCGGCTCCGGCGCGGCCCCCAGGTTGTAGAGCGTCTGGAGAAAGCGAAAGCTGCTCTTCGTCACCAGCGAGCGCCCGTCGTCTCCCATCCCGCCGATTGATTCCGTGACCCAGGTCGGATCGCCCGCGAAGAGGTTGTCGTAATCCGGCGTTCGCAGAAAACGGATGATGCGCAGCTTGATGACGAAGTCGTCGACGATCTCCTGCGCCTGCTCTTCGGTGATGAAGCCCGCCGCCAGATCGCGCGCGAAGTAAATATCAAGGAAGGTTGAAGTCCGGCCGAGAGACATCGCCGCGCCGTTCTGCTCCTTGACCGCCGCGAGATAACCGAAGTAGAGCCACTGCACGGCCTCCTGCGCCGTGCGTGCCGGAGACGAGATATCGAACCCGTAAGCCGAGGCCATCTGTTCGAGTTCCATGAGCGCGCGAATCTGTTCGCTCAGCTCCTCACGGTCGCGTATGATCTCGTCCAGGGACATCGCCGCATCGAGCTTCTGCTTCTCAGCCTGCTTGTGCTCGATGAGCCGCGCCACGCCGTAGAGAGCCACGCGCCGGTAATCGCCGATGATGCGGCCGCGCCCGTAAGCGTCGGGCAGGCCGGTCAGGATGTGCGAACTGCGGCAGCGACGGATGTCGTCCGTATAAGCATCAAAGACGGCATCGTTGTGCGTCCTGCGGTACTTGGTAAAAGTCTCCACCACGCAGGCGTCCGGCTGGTAGTCGTAGGTCTTGAGCGCGTTGAGGACCATGCGCAAGCCGCCGTTCGGCATGATGGCTCGTTTGAGCGGCGCTTCCGTCTGGAGACCGATGATGACTTCGTTCTCGCGATCAATGTAGCCGGGGCCATGCGCCGTGATGGAGCTGGGAATCGGCGAGATGTCGAGCACGCCGCGCTTACGCTCTTCGAGAAAGAGCTCGTTCAACTGTGCCCAGAGCTGTTGTGTTCGCTCGGTGGCCGGCGCGAGGAAGGACTCGTCGCCCGCGTACGGCTCATAGTTCCGCTGTATGAAGTCTCGAACATTGATCTGCTTCTGCCAGAGACCCGGCTGGAATCCTTCCCACGCAGGACTCTTATTCGCGCCTGAAATGTTAGAGGCCATCGCTTATGCTCCTTCCCTTTTTCATTCGCTCATCAGGACCTCATCTCAGCCCGAGCAGCGTGCCCGTATGGCGTGCGATCATCAGCTCTTCGTTGGTCGGGATGACCCAGACGGAGACGCGGCTCTGCCGGGTGGAGATGCGCGGGCCATGACCGACGTTCTCCTCCGCGTCCAGTTCGACGCCCAGCCAGCCGGAAGCCATGCAGATGCGTCTGCGTATCTCGGCCGAGTTCTCGCCAATGCCCGCGGTGAAGACCAATCCATCCACGCCGCCCAGGACTGCGGCCAGCGCACCGATCTCCCGCGCCGCGCGGTAAACGAAATATTCCACCGCCAGACGCGCTTCCGGCTCGCTCCGGTACAGCAGGTCGCGCATGTCGTTGCTGATCCCGGAAATACCGAGCAGCCCTGATTTCTTGTAGAGCAGCGCCTCGACATCTTTCGGCGAGAGATTGAGACTCTGGAAGAGATACAGCACCACGCCCGGATCGAGCGTCCCCGGCCGCGTCCCCATGCAGAGCCCGTCGAGCGCCGTGAAGCCGAGCGTGCTGTCAACGCTCCGGCCCTCTTTCAAAGCACACAGGCTGGCCCCGCTTCCGAGATGAGCGACGATGACACGCCCCCCGGCCATCTCCGGCGCGACCGACGGCAGGACGGAAGCGATATATTCATAAGAGAGCCCGTGGAAACCATATCGCTGGAGCCCGTGTTGGCGGAGGTCAAGCGGGAGCGGGAGCACTTCTGCGACCGCAGGCTGGCCGCGATGAAAGCTGGTGTCAAAGCAGGCGACCTGCGGCACGTCCGGCAATCGCTCAAAGACCGCTTCAATCGCCGCGAGGTTGTATGGCTGATGCAAAGGAGCCAGCGGAATCAGTTCGGCAAGCTCTGCCAGAAGCTGTCTGCTCACGACCGTCGGGCTGGTGAACCGCGCTCCGCCATGCACCACGCGATGACCTACGCCCAGCACACGCGCGCCGCCGTATCTGGCACGCAGCCAGGCTGCGAGCACATCGACGGCCGCGCGTCCATCGCGGACGCTTCCGGCATCGAGCCTCTCGTCGGCGAGGCTTTTACCGCCGTCGTCTTTGGCGGAGAGGCGCGGCGCTGTCCCGATGCCCTCGATCTGCCCGCGCGCGGCCAGTCGCCAGCCCTCCTGCTGCGGCCGCTGAAAGACGCAGAACTTGAGACTCGATGAACCGGCGTTGAGCACCAGCGCGTAGTCATTCATCACAGCTCTCCAGACTGCTGCCGACGCCGCGCATGCGCCACCAGCATGGCGACCGCGCAACTGGCGATCCGTGATCGCACGCTGTCGGCGCGGCTCGTGAGAATCACCGGCACGCGCGCTCCGAGCACCAGCCCCGCGCTGTCCGCGTTGGCGAGAAAGGTGAGCTGCTTGGCGAGAATGTTGCCCGCTTCAAGGTCCGGCGCGAGCAGGATGTCCGGGTCGCCTGCGACCTCCGAAGCGATGCCTTTGGTGCGCGCCGCGTCTCTACTGATGGCATTGTCGAAGGCCAGCGGGCCGTCAAGGAGGCCGCCCGTGATCTGCCCGCGTTCCGCCATCTTGCAGAGCGCCGCCGCATCCAGCGTCGCGGGCATCCTGGAGGTGACCGTTTCGACCGCCGCGAGGATGCCGACCTTAGGCTGTTGCAGACCGAGGGAGAGGGCCAGGTCAATCGCGTTCCGGCAGATGTCCGCTTTGTCTTCGAGTGTGGGAGCGATATTGATCGCGGCATCCGTGACGACGAGCACCTTGTGATAGGTTGGAACATCCATCACGAAGACGTGACTGATGCGGCGGCCCGTGCGCAAGCCGTCGCGCGCGACCACCGCAGACATCAGCTCATCCGTATGCAGGCTGCCCTTCATCAGGATTTCGGCGCGCCCTTCCCGGACCAGCTCCACAGCCCTGACGGCTGCCGCCTGGCTGTCCGCAACGTCTTCGAGATAAAGACCGCCGAGGCCGATCCCGGCCACATCGGCGGTCTTCCTTATCTCGGCCGCCGGACCCACCAGCAGCGGCACGATGAGCCCTCTCCTCCCCGCCTCGACCGCGCCCGCGAGCGCCGTCGCCTCGCAAGGGGAGGCAACCGCGGTCGGAATGGGCTCCAAACCTCTGCACCTCTCCAACAGCCTTTCGTATTTTCCGGTTCCGGTTGCCTGCACCATCTCTAGACCTCTTCGATTGCTTCGGCCCGACTCAAACGCGCGGCCGGCCCCGTCTCTTTCAACAGCAGAGTGAGGATGATGGCGATGATGACGCCATACATCAGCGGCTCAAAAGCTGTCTGGTAATGGCTCAGCTCTCTCTGCCCGGCTGCGCCGGAGAGGCGTTGCAGGAGCCCTCCGAAGACCGGCCCCAGCAGGGCGCTGAAAGTAAAGTTCAGAAAGTTGATGACGCCGGTCGCGGTGCCGCCGAACTGTGGCGGGTTCGCCTCCTTGATTACCGTGTAGGGCAGCATCGCCGCGCCCGAAGCGATGCCGGCCAGAAGTCCCAGGACGTAAGGCGGGAAGACGTTGGTCGGGCCGTAGAGAATCCACGCCATACAGTTGAGGAGGACGATGCCGCCTCCGATGATGACGGGCTTGCGCCGCCCCACACGGTCTGAAATGAAGCCGAGCAGCGGGCAGCCGATGATCCAACCAACGGGCACAGTCGCCGAGCGCATGACGGCTTCACCGTAGCCGAGGCCATGCGCCTCCTGCAGGTAACTCACGCCCCAGATCATGTCGAAGATGGTGGTCGGAATGAAGAGCAGCCCCGCGATCAGGCCGCACAGAATCGACTGCGGATTTCGGAAGACCACCTTGAAAGCCGCGAGCACTCCTTCCTGAGCCCGATTATTCGTCCGCTCCTGCTTCTCTTCCGGCGGGAGCAGAAAAAAGAGAAAAAAACCGAGCGCCAGACCGACCACGCCGATGCCCATCCAGAAGGAGTTCCAGGCCAGCCCACGACTCATCAGCGGCCCCACCGCAAACTGCCCGGCCGCCCCACCGGCCATCCCGAACATCTGCGTCGCGCCGATCAGGGTTGCGGCCCGCGAGCTGGGAAAGTTTTTGGTGGCGATGTAGATCGCTCCCACCAGCGCAAAGACGCCGCCGGCTCCCTGCAAAAATCTGCCGACGCTCGCCACCCTGGGATTCCCCAACGCAAACAGGAGCGCTCCCAGTCCGACCACCGCCGCCGCGACCGGCATTAACCTCCTCGGCCCCAGCCGATCCATCGCCGCCCCTGCTACCAGACTGAAAGGGGAGTATCCGTA
>JAFBAJ010000690.1 GCA_019247865.1 Acidobacteriota bacterium | reverse complement strand
GGTGAAACGAATCGTCAGCCGGTGACGATAGAAGCCGCCCTCCGGCGAGCCCTCGCTCGCGTTGTGCATCGAGCTATCGCCGATCAACGACTCGTCCAAGCTCATTCCGGCGTCTCTCCCGCAGCCTTCTCTTCCGCCGTCTGCGCGCGATGCTCTGCGGGCCTGCGCGCCGCGCGCTCCTCCTGGCTCATCTTGCGGCCGAATCCGGCCATCACGTCCATCACCTTTTCGCCGATGGTGAAAGGCAGGCTGGCGATGGAGCTTAAAGTTTCAAACGCGGTCACGGCCTCGAACTCGACGAGCGTCGCCAGCTTGCGATTGAGCGGCATCTCGCGAAACTCTTTGCGAAAATCCTTGACGGCCTCTTCGGTCGTCTCGGCGCGCTCGGTCGTGGGCACAGCCGTAAAGGTTAGCTGGCCGCCGTGCTCGATCTTCGCCTGACAGGCCAGCCGCTCGCCTGCCGCGAGGCGTTCGGGGCTCAGGTGCTCGCGCTCGGCCTGCGTCAGAGACGAGAGCAGGGTCGCGCCTTCTTTGATGATGACGGCGCAGGTGTCGCACTCGCCGCGCCCTTCGCACTGCGCGGGCAAGCGCACGCCCATCCGTTTGGCAGCATCCCAGATATAAGTTCCTTCAGCGACAATGCCGACTAACCCTTCGGGCTCGATCTTGATATCTACGCTCATACTTTCTTCACCCGTTTACCTTTTTACTTCCTATTTATCCGCCGTGGTCGCGAGGCGCACGCGCGGCTGCGCGGCTCCCTCAAGCTTCTTGTGCTCGCGCGAAGAGCGGCGGCACTCGACGCACACGCCGAAGATGCGCAGGGAATGCTGCGTCGGCTCGAACTTGAACTTGGCGGCCATCTGATCCTGTATGGCTTCCAGCTCGGCCGAGAAAAATTCGATGATCTTGCCGCACTCCGTGCAGATCATGTGGTCGTGATGCTGGTGCTTGTAGTTGTGCTCGTAATGCGTGCGCCCGTCGCCAAAGCGCACTTCGCGCGCGAGCCCCGCTTCCGTCAGGAGCTTGAGCGTGCGATACACTGTCGTCTGCCCGATGTTCGGGTCTTCGCGCTGCACGAGCCGGTACAGGTCTTCGCTCGACAGATGCTCCTCCGTCCGCAGGAAGACCTCCAGAATCAGCTCGCGCTGGGCCGTCCGCTTGAGCCCGGCCTTCTGTATGTGCTTCAGAAAAACTTCCTGTTCTTCACTCATAATCTTCTTCGATGCGGTGATTGTAGCAGGCTCAGTTTAGCATTGCACACCGAGACCTGTGAAGATTTGTAGCAGCCCCACGCCACATGCTATCTTCTGCCCGGTGCCGGGGTGGCGAAATGGTATACGCGACGGACTTAGTTCTTTGAGCACTCAGAGCGAAATCTCTGGCGTGAATGGAGTCAAATTCGGTGAACCCTTTCAACTGGCAACACCGAGCTAAGCTCAAATGCTTTTAAGCCTTTGAGAAAGTGTAGAGACTAGACGGCTCCCACCTGACTGCTATTAAGTTAGTAAAAGGCGAAGGTATAGTCCAGACCACGAACTGCATTCTATCGCAGGCGGCGAAAGCCGAAGTGGTAAGAAAATCCGTTGGCCGCAAGGCCGTGCCGGTTCGAGTCCGGCCCTCGGTACCAGCACCTTATCCGAATATCTAATCAGCCTCAGCCACACAACTCATTCCACCGGAACGCGGGAGAGCGCGGCCGGTAAAAGTAGAACTCATGATCGAGCGAAGCGATGAATTGACCTTAGCGGTGAAGCGCGAGTTATTTCGTCATCTGGTCGCGACGGTGGCGTATCGCTGCGGTCTGGCGATTTCAGATGCGCCGGAAAACTTCAACGCGTTCCGCGTCCATGAGACGACGCGCACGCCGGGCGAGCTTTTGGCACACATCTGCGATCTGCTCGAAGGCTCTCTCTATCTGGTCAGGGACGAGTTGGTCTACTTAACGTCCGCTCCTTTGTCATGGGAGAAAGAGGTGGCGCGGTTCTTCTCCGCTGTGAAAGAGTTTGATTCATACCTCGCGTCAGACCTGCCGCTGGCTTGCCCGGTCGAGAAACTTGTGCAAGGCCCGATAGGAGATGCACTCACGCATGTCGGGCAGCTCGTCATGCTGCGGCGTCTGGCCGGAAAGCCGGTTCGGGTCGAAGCCTATTTTACTGCTGATATAGTGGCCGGGCAGGTGAACGAAGAGACTTTCTGATAGTGGGTCAAATTGAAACCTCAAACAAAAGAATCTCACGCAAAGGCGCAAAGACGCAAAGAAAAGCTTTAAGTTCTTCTTTGCGTCTTTGCGCCTTTGCGCGAAACTGTTTTTGGAATTGCCCCTCTACCGACCGCGCTCGCTTTTGGACAGGAATGGTGCGGCCTGTTACTTCTTCTTATCCGGCAGGATGCGTATGCGCCAGACCTCGTTGTACTTCTCTTTCTTGTCGCCCACTGTGCGCGACATCTCCGTGTAGTAAACGGTGACGTTGCGTCCCATAAAATCTTTGAAGTCGCTGATCACGTTCTCCGGGGGCGGGCTGGGTCGCTTCTTGATGCCGGAGCCCCCGGTCGGAGCGCTGTCCGCAGCGCCGCCCTGACTATTTGAGACGAATTTGAAGGTCTGGAACTTGGCCGTCTTGTCGAAGGGAAAGTCAACCACGCGGAAATTGCGCAGGTCGCGCCCCCACTCGTATGGCGCGTCCGGAAGATATACGACAAACGTCTGTGGCTTCTTGTCCTTGATAAACGTCAAGGTCAGGGTGCGCGCGTCGTTGTCGAAAGCGGTGACTTCGCCCGTGAAGATATCACCGGCATATCCCATCGGATAATAATCGGGCTCGGCCTTCCCTTTCTGCGCCACGGACACACCGGCACAGAAGAGCACACAGGCCATTGCAACAAATAGTCTCTTCATCGCTAGCTCCTCCTGTTAAAGGTTTCCTCATATTTACCACAGATTGCGAGCAGGCAAAAGCTCTTCCGGTTCGGCAGCCAGGCCACACCTCTTTTCAACACTCTCTTTTATCCCATATCGTGCAGGCCATATCCACCATCAGGCATAGAGCCTCTTCTGCGCGCCACGGATTTCCGCAGGGCAAAGCTCTTATCTTTCCTAAACTGTTAAATAGCAGGCTTTACAAAAAGAGTTGAGGATCGGCTGGAAAGTGGCACGCCCGTTGCTCAAGCATCTTGCGGGGCTCGAAGTGAACATAAATTTTATCGTCTGACGCCCCGCAGACCTGGAGGGTTTGGCTATCATGAAACGCACACAGGGCAATTCGGCACAACGCATTTTCAGCATTCTGGCATTGATCGCTCTGCTCGCCGGAACGGTTCTTCCGGCGGCGGCGCAGACGCGGCGGACGCGCAGTCGTCGTTCGGCGCGCGTGACCCGTCCGGCGCGGACGACCATCGCGCCGGTTTATTACACGGTCAACGCGAACCAGACCATACGCGTCCGCATGAACGAGCGCATCAGCTCTGCGAACGCGCGCGTCGGCGATACCTTTACGACGACGGTCGTTGATCCCGTCTACGCTTCGGGCGTCGAAGTGATTCCGGCGGGCAGCATCATCGTCGGTCGTGTGTCGGAAGTGAAGCGCGCCGCGCGCAAGAGCAAGGCAGGCACGCTCGGCGTGGAATTCATCTCGGTCAAGTTGCCGACCGGCTATTCGCGCGCTCTCAATGGCTCGCTGGCCTCGCTCGATGGTGAGACCACGACCTATGACAACGAGGGACAGGTCACCGGCAGCTCGTCCACCAAGCGCAACGTGGTCTTTATCGGCGGCGGCGCGGCCGCTGGCGCACTGATCGGCGCGATCGCGGGCGGCGGCAAGGGCGCGGGCATCGGCGCGGGCATCGGAGCAGGTCTCGGTGTGGCAGGCGCGTACCTCTCGAAAGGTAAGGAAGCAGAGGTCAAGCCGGGCACGGAGTTCGGCGTGATCCTGAACCAGTCCCTGACATTGCCTGCGGCCAACGTGCGCTAAAGGCTTTAACAAGATCGGCAACCGCGAGGTTGCCGATGGGAGGAAGCACGCAAGCGAAGGGGAGAGCGCGTGCGTGCTTCCTACAAGACATCTACACGGTATCGGTTGCCCCTGCTATTGCGTAAGTGAGCGACCGTACAGAGAAGCCCGTCAGCGAAGGGGAGAGCGCTGGCGGGCTTTTCTTAATACATCAGTCCCAAGTCCCAAGTCTCAAGTCCAAGTCAAGAACCTGTCTTTGACTTGTGGCTTGAGACCTGGGACTTGGGACTATTTCAGGGCTTTCACAGAATCCTCGAAATATCGTTCCTCCGCCGCGAAGCCCTGCGCGGAGCAGAACTCTGCCAGCCGCTCGTAACGCAGCGCCGGGTCGGTTCCGGTCGCCCAGCAGATCTTCGCCATGCATTCGGGGCACACATCCAATGGATGCCGGTCTGTCTCGGAGAGACTGTTCGTGCCGTTCATGTCGCACTCATACTTGATGCAATGCTCGATTGAGAACATGTGGCCGGTCTCGTGCGTCGCCAGCTTCATCGTCCGCAGCAGGCA
>JAFBAJ010000834.1 GCA_019247865.1 Acidobacteriota bacterium | reverse complement strand
ATCCTCGCCGGCACGGTCGTCGTCCTCGATAAAGCGCGTCACACGCGCGTGTCACCATGAATGTTCGCGGACAGTAGAGCAAGAGAGTAAGCTGCATGTCGAAGCTGTGTCGTATCTGCGGAGCCACCCCCCTGCCCGGAGCGCGTTTTTGTCGCGTCTGCGGCGCGCCGCTGAATGCCGTCGCCACGCATCAGACGGGCGACGCGGTCTCGCCGCAGGCGCAGACCATCCCGCTCGCCAGCGAAGGCCGCCCGACCGACGGCATCTCGCCCGAAGACCAGAGCTATTCCAAGCCGGACACCGCGCGCGTCCGGCAGGAAGAGATCGACCGCCTCATGCGCCACTCGCCGGACGGGCGCGGCGGCAGCGCGAGCATCGCCGAAGCGCAGGTCCCGCCCACGATCTCCTTCGAGAGCGCAGCGCAGCCAAGCCGGCCGGAAGCCGCGACAGCAGCTCCTTCATCAAACGCCGCCGCTCAGGCTCCGGCCAGCACGACGCCCACGCGCCGCATCTGGCAGGCCGCCGCAGTGATCCTGCTCGGCATCGCTTTGACGGCGGGTGCGCTCGCCTACTTTTTCTCGCGGCGCGCGCCTTCGGGCGAGGCCGGCGGCGCGTCTCCCATCTCTTTAAGCGACCAGAAGAAGCTGGTCGCGGAGCAGTTAACGGAGGCCGACTCGCTGCTCGCGGCGGGCGACACGGAAGGCGCTATCGCCAAGCTGCGTTACGCGGTCAAGCTCGATCCGTCGAGCGCAGAGGCGCACAGGCGGCTCGGCCTGGCGCTCGAAAAGAAGGGCGAGCGGCGCGAAGCGATCAACGAATATCGCGCGGCCACGGAGAACGACCCGGCCAACTCTGCCGCGTGGCGCGCGCTGGCCGGAGCGCAGATGAGCGAAGGGCTCTACGGCGAGGCCGCGGAGACCTACGCGCGCATCATCGGCGCGATGGACGAGCGGCAGGCGGATGATAACCTGCGGCTCGAATACGCGGACGCCCTGCGCCTCGCCGGTCGCACGGAAGAGGCGCGCGCGCTGTATCAGAAGATCTCTAACTCCGAGTCGCTCGATCTGGCGCGACGCGCCAACGAGCAGCTCGCGCAGCTGCCGCCGCAGGCGACGAATAGCGCGGGCAACGGCGCGAACGACCCGCGCGCGCAGGCTGCACAGAACCATCCGCCCGAATCCGGCTCGGAACTGCCGAGCAACACGCAGCCCGCTAACACCGTGGCGGTGAACACGCAGCCCAACCCGCCCCCGACGAACCCCGCGCCCGACCCGCGCCCGGCCGAGAGCGACCGGGAGCGTTATTACGCACAAGCTCTGAACATTGTGCAGGGGCGCGACGTTAAATCACTACAGCGCGCGGAGCTCCTGCGCGCGCTCCAGCTCTTTCAGAACGTGAAGGGCGGCCCGCACGCCGACGAGGCGCGCAAGTATGCAGACCGCCTCGGCAAAGAGTACGACCGACGAAGGAAGAACGATTGAAAAGCAGTGGTCAGGAGCCAGTGGTCAGTGGTCAGCAGCAATCAGTTTTTCACTGACCACCGACCCCTGACTACTGACCACTGGCTCCTGACCACTGACTTATGCCCGACTTAATCGTCAAATACCCGGACCGTGCGTCCGACACTTTCCCTTTGGGACGCCTGCGCATCACGATCGGCCGCTCGGCGCGCAACGACCTCTGTATTCCAGACCCGTTCGCCTCGCGCGTGCACGCGGAGGTGCGCAGAGAGGGCGACGAGTACGTCCTGCAGGATTTGGGCTCGGCCAACGGGACGCTCTACAACGGCGCGCCCGCGGGCGGCAGCATCCCGCTCGCGCCCGGCGACCGCATCCAGATCGGCGAGACCGAAATCCTCTTCGACGACGGCTCGTACACCTCCACGCGCGGCGCGAAGATGATTACGGACGGGAGCGCAGCCCCAGAGCCGGAAGCGACCATCGCGCTCCATTCATCCGACCGCACGACCTCCGGCCTGCTCGAAGCGATTGAGGGCGCGCGCACGGAGCCGGACTACAAGGCCGAAAGCGGAGAGAACAAGCAGAGCGACCTGCTCGCCCTAATCAGCAAAGTGGGCGTCACCCTGCTCGCCTCTGCGACGCTCGACGAGACGCTCAACCAGATCGCCTCGCTCGTCTTCGAGGCCGTTCCGTCCGACCGCTGCCTGATTATGATGAGGGACGAAGGCGGCGAAGAGCTCAAGGTTGCGGTGGCGCGGCTGCGAGATCGTGAGGGCGAGGTCGGAGAGATTCGCGTCAGCCGTCACGTCCTCGAAGAGGTCGTCGGGCAGGGCAAGTCCGTGCTCACCTCCGACGCGCAGCAC
>JAFBAJ010000477.1 GCA_019247865.1 Acidobacteriota bacterium | reverse complement strand
ATCCGCTCCTGAAGGACGAGACGAAGCCTGTGCAGGCAAGCTATGCGGTGCAGGAGCAGCGCGATCTCTCGAAAGAGCTTGACGCCTTGCGCCAGAGCGTCGAAGGAATGAGCGAGACGGCTGAGAAGATCGAGGGGACGCCGGAGGTCGGGCACGAGCTGTTCAAGATCGGAACCCTGACGGACAAGACGCCGCAGTTCCATCTGCTCGCGGCGGGCAATCCACGCCCGGAGAATGTGCAGATTTCCCCGCTCTATCAGATCACGATTGATTCCGGCCTGCGCCGCGCGGAGGCAGAGGCGATGGGGGCCGGAGACTAAGAACGAGCTATGGATTGGAACTTCATTCTCGGCATTATTTTGCAGTTCGTGGCGATCACCGTAGCGTTCACGGTGGTGCTGATGATCGTCGCGTATACGGTGCTGGCCGAAAGGCGCGTGCTGGCGTTCATACAGGGACGCCTGGGGCCGAACCGCGTCGGCTACGGCGGCGTGCTGCAACCGTTCGCAGACCTCCTGAAATTTATTCTCAAAGAAGAGATCGTCCCCGACAAATCAACCAAGTTCGTCTACTTTCTCGCGCCGATTGTCGCCATCACGACGGCCTTGATGCCGCTCATCGTGTATCCGTTCGGGCCGACGCTCACGCTGCCCTTCCTCGGAGAGATTTCGCTGGTGGTCGCGCGCTTTGATGTCGGGCTGCTGTATGTGCTCGGCGTGACTTCGGTCGGCGTGTACGGCATCGCGCTCGCGGGCTGGTCATCGAATAACAAGTACAGCCTGATGGGCGGCCTGCGCTCTGCGGCGCAGCTCATCTCGTACGAGCTGTCGCTGGGCTTAGCTCTCATCGGCGTCATTCTAATTAGCGGGACGCTCGACCTGTCGAGCATCGTCGAGCAGCAGTCCGGCTGGTACGGAATGCGCTGGAACATCTTTTTTCAGCCCATCGGTTTTATCATTTACCTGATCTCGGCCATCGCGGAGACGAACCGCGTTCCGTTCGATCTGCCGGAAGCCGAGACGGAGCTGGTCGCGGGCTTTCACACGGAATACAGCGCGCTCAAGTTCGCGCTCTTTTTCATGGCCGAGTACGTCAACATGTTCACGGTCTCGATGCTGGCGGCGACGCTATTTCTGGGCGGATGGAACGGCCCGTTCATCTCCGTTCTGCCGTGGCTCGGCCCGATCTATTTTCTCGGCAAGGTCATCTTTTTTCTGTTCCTGTATATCTGGATTCGCGGGACGCTGCCGCGTTTCCGCTTTGACCAGCTGATGAACTTCGGCTGGAAGTTTCTGCTGCCCGTCGCCATTTTGAACATCATCCTGACGGCGACGCTGGCATTGCTGGGCTGGATTTAGAAAGTAGCGATGAGCGCCATCTTCTTCATACTTTTCGGCGGGCTGGCAATCGGGTGTGCGGTCTCGATGATCGTGCAGCGCAATCCGCTCTACAGCGCGATCTCGCTGATCGGCGTCCTGATCTCGCTGGCCTGCATCTACGTGACGCTGGCCGCGCCGTTCATCGCGGCGGTGCAGGTCATCGTCTACGCCGGAGCGATCATGGTGCTGGTCGTCTTCGTCATCATGCTCCTCAACGTAGAGGAGGAGGAGCGGCGCTCCTTGCGCCTGCGTTATCTGGTTCCGGCGGCGATCTTTCTGGCGGCGGTGCTGGTGGCGGAAGTGACCTTCATCATCTCGACGGTCGATGATTCGCGTATCCAGCAGACACATCCGTCAGTCTCGTCGAATCCTTCGGATGTCGGGCTGACCGCTTCCATCGGGACGCATCTGTTCACGCAGTACCTGTTGCCGTTCGAGATCACTTCGCTCCTGCTGCTGATGGCGATTGTGGGCGCGATGACGCTCGCGCGGCGTGCGTCGTTCACGTCGCCCAATGTGCGCGTCGTTCCCGGCGCAGCAGTGCTGCCCAGACATTTGATTGACCCCGACGCAGTGGCCGACGCGACTCCGGTCGAAGCGAACACGACGGCCGAAGCGGAGCGACTGCTCGGCCTGGAAGGCGCGCCGCACGCGCGCGAAGAAAATTAAGCTTATGGTTCCGCAACTTTCATGGTATCTGGCGCTCTCGGCGGTGCTCTTCACGATTGGCGTGGTGGGTGTCATCGTCAAGCGCAACGTGATTGCGATGTTCATGTGCATTGAGCTGATGCTCAACGCCGTCAACCTGACCTTCGTCGCTTTTTCGAGCTATTTCCGCGAGGTGTCCGGACAGCTCTTCGTCTTTATCGTGATGACGGTCGCGGCAGCCGAGGCGGCGGTCGGACTCGGCATCATCATCGCCATCTTCCGCAATCGCGAATCGCTCGATGTGGACGAGGCGAATATTCTCAAATTATAGCGGTCAGTGGTCGGTGGTCAGTGGTCAGTGAAAAACTGATCGCGACTGACCACCGACCACCGACCACTGACTACTATGTTGCGTTACATCATCTTTGCACCGCTGGCAGGCGCGCTCATCAACTGGCTCGTCGGTCGGCGTGTGCGCAGTGAGAGGTTCGTCGGCGTGGTGGCGTGCGGGGCCGTGCTGGTCTCTGCGGTCATCGCGTTCTACTCGGCGCTGAAGCCGGACGGCGCGCTGCATTCGACCGCGCCGGTGATGGATCATCTCTGGACGTGGATCGAGGTCGGGCGCTTTCGCGCGGACTTCGGTCTGGCGATG
>JAFBAJ010000385.1 GCA_019247865.1 Acidobacteriota bacterium | reverse complement strand
GTCTCTGCGTTGAGTATTTTGTATCATCATCTCAACGCAGAGACGCAGAGAAGTCGCTGAGATACACAGAGAAAAACAATTTAGGACACGACTTATTTTCAGGCCGCGCCCGCATCCGGCGTGGCGGAAGCCAGAAAGGCACGCACTTTTTTCATATCCTCCCAGACCTCGCGTTTTTTGGTCGGGTCGCGGAGCAGGTAGGCCGGATTGAAGGTCGGCATCAGCTGCATTCCCTGATAATCATGGAACTCCCCGCGCATCTGCGAGATAGGCTTCTTGGTGCGGAGCAGGGCGCGTGTCGGCGTGTTGCCGAACGAGATGATGACCTGCGGGCGCACGACCGCCAGCTCGCGGTGCAGGTACGGCGTGAAGAACGAGAGCAGGTCAGGCGTCAGCTCGTCCCCGGTCGAAATGAACTTGACCGTGTTGGTCAAGTAACAGTCCTCGCGCTTGAGGCCGATGCTGCCGAGGATGCGTTCGAGCATCTGCCCGGCCGGTCCCATAAAAGGGCGTCCCGAATCGGCGTCGGGCGGGCCGGGCGATTCGCCGACCACCGCCGCACGCGCCCCGGTGCGCCCCTCGCCCAGAATAAAGACGCGCTCGGCGAGCTGCGGCATCGACTTCGCGCGGCGCAACAGCTCCGCGTTGACCTCCTCCAAAGTCTCGCCCGATTCCGGCGTCTCGTCGAACAGCATTGATTGCATAAGACTCTTTCCGTCAGGAGCTCCATCCGGCTGCTCTGTTCCGTGAGGCGGCGACCAGCTCCCGCAACTCCTCTGTCACCGGATGCGGTTTCAGGAAGGCGAACATTCTGAACGGCGGCATGAAATAGATCTGAGCGCCGAACTCGCAGGGCGCACGCAAATGAACCGTGACCGGATGGGTGCTCAGCCACATGGATTCGGTCACGTCGACCACCTCCGTCAAAGGCACGGAAACCTCTTTGAGATAATTTGAGACGTACAGATATTTATCATCAACGCTCACCGCCTTCAGCCGCAGACAGGTCCAGTACAGAATGACTGCTCCCACGATTACGGCGCACAGAACGATCCACCTGGAAGTTTCGTCAGCCTTAACCGTGCCGAGAAACATCATTACGGTGAAACCGCCAAAGATCGCCAGCCAGAGCGGGGGAAAGATAAATTTATTCGGAAAAGTATGGAGTGATGAAAGTCTTCGTCTCATGAGAACGAAAGCGCTCCTCTCATTCGTCACTTTCCGCCGAGTTTAAGTAGTCGCGGACTCTCTTCATGTCCTCCCACGTCTCGCGTTTCTTCGAGGGGTCGCGCAGGAGGTACGCCGGGTGGAAGGTCGGCATCACTTTGATGCCCCTGTAGTCCTGAAACTTGCCGCGCACTTTGGTGATGCCCTCTTTGGTCTCCAGCAGGTTTTTCATCGCGGTGTTGCCGAGGACGACGATGACCTTAGGGCGGACGATGGCGATTTCGCGCAGCAGGAACGGCTTGCAGGTCGCCGCTTCGGCGAGGGTCGGCGTGCGGTTCTGCGGCGGGCGACAGCGATTGACGTTGCCGATGTAAACATCCTCCCGCTTGAGGCCGATGGCCTCGATGATTTTGTTGAGGAGCTGTCCGGCGCGGCCTACGAAGGGGCGCGCCGACGCGTCCTCGTCCGCGCCCGGAGCCTCGCCGACGAACATCAGTTGCGCGCGCGGATTGCCCTCGCTGTGGACGACATGCGTGCGCCCCGCGCTCAAGGGGCAGCGTGTGCATTCGCCGATGTCGTTGTGTATGTCTTCGAGCGTCTCATTGACCTGCGGCAGGCTGGCTTCGTCCTTAGGCGTGATCGTGCCGAAGAGCGTCTCGATCGGCGCGGGCGTTTCCAATTCCGGCGTCTTCCTTGTTCTTGATGCCATGTTCGTTTCACTCCCTGCTGGTTGAGCCGCCGCTTCGCGCGCGGCTTCCGCTCGCTCAAGCGCCAACGCATTGCGTTTGAGCGAAGCATCCTCTGACGGCGTGCGCGTCGTGACTGGTTCGGGCGCGCGCGGCGCAAGCGCCGGAACTGTTTCACCCGCCGCGTCCTGACTCACGTCTACATTTGCTCCCACGATGCCCAGCTCGCGCAGATAAGAGAGCTCCTCTCTGACATCCGCGACGAGCGCCTCAAGGGCCTGGGCTGGCGTTTCATCTTTCATCTTTTACCGGCGCGTCCGGCGCAGCCGCGCGACCTCATCGAGAATCCTGTGCGCCGCTTCGAGCTTGGACATCAAAGGCACTTCGACCGGCGCTTCCGTGTCGCGCGTGATGAGCGTGATGAGATTGGTCTCGACATCAAAGCCCGCGCCCGCGCGCGTGATGTCGTTAGCCACGATGGCGTCGAGCCCCTTGCGCAGGAGTTTCTGCCTTGCGTGTTCGACCACATTCGTCGTCTCGGCTGCGAAGCCGATGACGAGGAGCCCGTTCTGCCTGACCCCTGAAACCTCCGCCAGAATGTCCGGCGTCGGCTCCAGCGTGAGCGTCAGCGGGGCGTCCGATTTCTTGATCTTGCTCTCGGCGCGCTTCGCCGGACGATAATCTGCGACGGCCGCCGCCGCGATGAAGACGGTCGCCGCGCCGAGCTCCTGGAAGACGGCCGCGCGCATCTCTTCGGCGGAAGTGGCAAGCACGAGGCGCACGTTCGCGGGAGCCTGCGCGCTGGTCGCTCCGGCGACGACCGTGACCGTAGCGCCGCGCGCGCGCGCGGCCTCGGCCAGCGCGAATCCCATCCTGCCCGATGAACGGTTCGAGAGAAAACGGACCGGATCGATCTCCTCGCGCGTCGCCCCGGCGGTGATCAAGACGTGCTCGCCCGCCAAATCCTGCGCGGCTCGCGGCGCGTGCTCTGTCATCAACGCGAGCGCGGCGGCGACGACTCTTTCGGGCTCGCTGAGGCGTCCCGGCCCGAATGTGCCGCAGGCCATCTCGCCCGCGTCCGGCTCGACGAAGTGCACGCCGTCCGCGCGCAGCCGCTCAAGGTTTCTCTGCGTCGCCGGATGGTTCCACATCGTCGTGTTCATCGCCGGCGCGACGAGCACCGGCGCGTTCGAGGCTAAGTAAGTCGAGGTCAGAAAGTCGTCCGCGATGCCGTTCGCAAACTTGGCGATGATGTTGGCCGTGGCCGGAGCGATGAGCAGCAGGTCTACCGTCTGCGAGAAGGTGATGTGCGCGATCGGGTCCGGATTGTCGGGCGCGTAGTCATCCACGATGACGTGCTCGCCCGTCAGCGCGCGAAAGGTCAGCGGCTGGATGAATTCGCAGGCGCGCAACGTCATCGCCACGCGCACAAAGCATCCGGCCTTCTGCAAGCCGCGCAGGATCTCGACGGCCTTGTAGGCCGCGATGCCTCCGCTCACGCCGAGCGCCACACGCTTTTGCTGCTCATTCGCCATCTTTTGCTCTGTAAATTTTGCGCTTTAAATGTAACATCACGCGCGCCTGTGGTAAACTCTCGGTCAAGAAGATTCACTGCCCCCTGTATCACAATTTGGGTTCCCGACTGGGTTTGATGAAAAGATGAGACGTAAGCGATTCATGCTTTGCTGTGGACTTCTGGCGACGCTGTGCCTCGCGCTCTGCGGCGCGGCCGTGCGCGCGCAGGAGGCCGCCGCGACTGAGGAAGGGGAGTTCGGGCCGGTCGTCCGCGCCTATCTCGGATACCTGCGCGGCGAGCAGGAAGTGGTTGACGACCGCGCGAGCCGCCACGAGATCAGCACGCGCTATTACCGTCGCAACTCGAACCGGATACGCGCGCTGAGACAGATCGCCATCAGCATCGCACGCGAGACTCAGAACGATTACCTGCCGGAGCTGGAAGCGACGACGCGCGACGAGCTGGGCACGCTCTTCGAGCAGCCGCCCGACCCGCGCTCTTTCCGCACGGGCGTCGTCATCAATCACACCTTCAGGTATCTCGGACAGGTGCGAGCCGGAGAGCTCTTCTATGTCTTCGCGCGGCTCGACCCGTACGAGCAGGCTGAACTGATGGAGAAAGAGAAGTCGCCGTCGCCGTCCGCCGCGCCGGAGCCGCAGCAGAGCGCTCCCGTCGTCACGACGAATCAGGCGGCCAGCCACCCGCGCCGCAGCCGCAAGAGCGCGCCCTGAAAATTTTTTGAAAGCAGTGCTGTCCCGGACTCGCTGAAGATGCAGCAACCGAACTTCTTCGAGAAAGAGAGAGACCCGCAGGCACTCGCGGCAGAGCCGCTAGTCCTGCACGCGCTCGGCGACTTTCAGTCACGCGGGCTCGTGCTGGCCGGAAGGGAACTCGCCTTAGACCGCTTGCGCGGAGCCCTGCGCCGGGCGGCGGAAGCCTTCGGCGTCGAAGAGCTGAGCGACGAGGAGATCGCCGAGACCCTCAGCACGCTCGGCGCACAGGTACGCCGCATTCCATCCTTCGTCGCCAAGCATCCTTACCGCGTCACAGTCCACGCGGAGCTGGCCGCACAAGCCCTGCAAGCATATCAAGACCCAAGTCCCAAGTCCCAGGTCCCAAGTCAAAAGAGAAGTTCGTGACTTGAGATTTGAGACCTGGGCCACGGGACTTGGGACTTGAGACTAATGAAGCTCGCGCCATCGAACATCACGCTGATACGCGGTCTCGGCCTCATCGCCGCCATCTCCATCGTCGTCGGAAACGTCATCGGGACGGGAGTCTTTTTGAAGACGCGTGTGATGATCTGCAACGTCGGGTCGCCGTCGAAGGTGATCGTGGTGTGGATCGCTGCGGGCGTGCTCTCTCTGGCCGGAGCGCTGACCTATGCCGAGCTGGCCGCAATGATGCCGAGAGCGGGCGGCGAGTATGTGTTTCTGCGCGAGGCTTACGGGGCGCGTTGGGGTTTTCTGTACGGGTGGATGCAGTTCTTCGTGGCGCGCGCGGGCGGGCTGGCCGCGATGAGCATTGCCTTTGCA
This sequence comes from Acidobacteriota bacterium, assembly GCA_019247865.1. Classification (GTDB taxonomy): domain Bacteria; phylum Acidobacteriota; class Blastocatellia; order Pyrinomonadales; family Pyrinomonadaceae; genus JACMLC01. Next base: position 1,492 of record JAFBAJ010000385.1, on the reverse strand, counting down.
ATCTTTCTGAACGATCTGATGGGAGGCGCGCTGAATCAGGTCTTCTTTACGCGCGACCTGTTCGGCTATAAGTTTTCGTTCGGCTCAGTCCAACTGGTGGCGCTCTCTGCGATCGCGGTCGTGACGTTCATCAACTGCGCGGCGGTCGTGGTCAGCGGGAACATCGCTGCCGTTCTGACCGCGCTCAAGATCTCTCTGGTGCTGGCGGTCGGAATCGGCGCGTTGCTGCTGGCGCAGGGAGATTGGGGCCATCTGTTGCTGACGGATGCGGGCGGCGTTTGCGAGGACGTGTCGGCTTCGGCACGCGGCGGGATGGCCGGATTCGGGGCGGCGATGCTGGGAGCTTTGTGGGCTTACAACGGTTGGAACGACCTGACGCTGGTCGCGGGCGAAGTCAAAAATCCGCAAAGAAATATTCCGCTCGCTTTGATCGGCGGGATGACGTTGGTGGGCGCGCTCTATCTCTTCGTCAACTTCGCATACTTTTACGTGCTCACGCCGACCGAGCTGGCGAATGTTCCAACGACCTCTTCGGTCGCGGCGGAGGCTGCGCGCAGGTTTATGGGGCCGCTGGCGCTGAGCCTGATCGCGGCGGGCATGATGGCCTCATCTTTCGGCACGCTGCACATCGGAGTCCTGACCGGAGCACGCGTGCCGTATGCGATGGCGCGCGACAGGCTCTTCTTTCAGAATCTGGCGCGCCTCTCGAAGCGCACGCACGTTCCGGTCGGCTCGCTGCTGGTGCAGGCGCTGTGGGCGGGCGTGCTGGCTCTGTCGGGCTCGTTCGATGCGCTGTCGAACTATTCGATCTTCGGGCTCTGGATCTTTTACGCGCTGACGACGGCGACCGTCTTCGTCTTTCGCCGGCGTCGGCCGGAGCTGCCGCGGCCCTACAGAACCTGGGGCTATCCGGTCGTGCCCGCGCTCTTTCTGCTGGCGGCGGCGTGGCTGCTCATCATGACCGTGCTCTCCATGCCGCGTCAGGCCGTCACAGGCATCATCCTGATCGCGCTCGGCCTGCCCGTCTATTATTTCTGGCATGGAGGAAAGCAAGTTGTGTCGGAGCATGTAGAAGACTCTTGAGGGAGCCCACCTTCTTTGCCTTTTTACAGCGACCTTTCTATCATGACCGAAAAATAACTTTGGAGGTCGTCAATGCGTCGTCGCGTCAGAGAGCAGTTAACGCTGCTGCTGCTTATCAATCTCTTAGCCGTCGCGCCTCTGCGTGCACAGGAGAGGGCAGGCGATCCGGCTCCGAAAAAAGAGAGCGGGCAGGATTCCGGGACAGTGGTCATGGTCAATCAAAATTTCGGGTTTGCGATTCACGGCGGGGCTGGGACGATCCTCAAAAGCAGCATGACGCCGGAGATGGAGGCCGATTATCGAGCGCAGCTCAGAGCGGCGCTGATGGCCGGCTACAATATTCTGAAGAACGACGGCAACAGTCTGGACGCGGTCGAGGCCGCGATCCGTTTGATGGAGGACTCGCCGC
>JAFBAJ010000367.1 GCA_019247865.1 Acidobacteriota bacterium | reverse complement strand
GCTTCCGAGATGTAAGGCGCGACGTTGTAGGCGGGCATGATGATGCTCACGACCGGCGGCACGGCGGCGTGACGCGCGATGCGCGCGGGCGTCGCGGCCTCTGTGGCCCCTGGAACCTCCGTATTGGCGACGAAGCTCATCATCAGTCCCTCCCGTGCGGCGAAGCGGTCGCCACGGTCGAAGCGCGTTTGGCGGAGTTGGCGGAGTTGGCGGCGTTGGCGGAGTTGGTAGCAGGCTCGCGAATCGGCTCCCAGCGCGCGTAACGCTCGCCGCGCAAAAATTTGTAGCCGGCGATGATCGACGCGACGTTCGCGAGGACGAAATACTGCGGCAGTGCGAGCAGGCGCAAACGCCTGACTCCCATCTTCTCCAGCATCCAGCCGACCGCGGCCAGCGTGTAAAAGAGGAGCTGCGCCCACAGGCAGACGGAGTAGAAGAGCGACTGCGCGGCCAGCGCGGCCGAAGCGACGAAGAGCGCCAGCAGGAAGACCGGCACGAAGTAGCGCAGCACCTTATGCGAGAAGAGCTGGACGGCGTAGAAGCCGCTCCGCAGCGGATTCATCATCGCGCGATGACGCCAGAGGTCTGTGAAGGTCTGCGTGATGACGCGCACGCGCATCCGCATCTCTTTATCCGCGCGGCGATTCGTCTCTTCGGTGCAGACCGCGCCCGGCTCATAGATCGCGCGCAAGCCCTGCTCGACCATCTTCGTCGCGATCAGAAAATCGCTGCACGCTTCGTTGTACATCGGGACGTAGGCCGCGCGCCGCACAGCATAGAGGCAGCCCGACGCGCCGATCAGCGAGCAGGCGCGGCTCTCGTGCTTTTTCAGAAAGGTCTCGTAGCTCCAGTAGGAGCGCGCGCCGTGGCCGACGCTCGACTGCGCCGGATCGACGTAGACCAGACGCCCTGCGACGCAGCCGACCGACTGGTCCGCGAAGTCCGGCATCATCACACGGAGCACGTCCGCCTGATAGAGCGTCGTCGCGTCGGAGAACAGTATGACCTCGCCGCGCGCCAGCTCGACCGCGGCGTTCTGCGCGGCGGTCTTGCCCAATCTTTCCGGCTGCCGGTGCAGGCGCACGCCCTGCGCCGCGAACTCGCGCGCGATCTCGTCCGTGCGGTCGGTCGAGCAATCGGACGCGACGATGATCTCCAACTTGTCGTGCGGATAATCGAGCGCGAGCGTGTTGAGGAGCTTGGCTCGCAGGTCGCGCTCCTCGTTGTAAGCGGTGATGATGACGCTGACCAGCGGCTCATAGGCGTCGCGTTTGACTGCGCGCGCGCGCCACAGGCTGACCGCGAGCAGGAGCAGCGGATAACCGGCATAGGTGTAGCAGAGCGCGACGACGCTCGCCCAGAACACGATCTCTGCCAGGAGTGTGAAACTCATCCCGCCGCCGTCCCAGCCCTTTCGTCCAATTGATTGGAGATGGCCGCGCGCACGCTCTTCCTGCGCGCCGCGCCCGGCTCCGTTGCTTCCGTCGCTGAAGCCTCATCGCTCTGCGCGCCTTTGAGCGCTTCCTGCGCGCCGTCGTAGATGCGGCGCAGGGCGATGGCGTAAGCGACCAGGTAATAAACGTACCACTGATAAGCGACCGAGGCGAAGAAGCTGCTCACGAGGTACGCGACCAGCGACGCCTGGATTCCGACCGCCAGGTAGTAGAAGTGCGATTGACGACGGTCTTCAAACGTCTCGCGCTCGATCTGCCAGAGCCGCCTCAGCGGCGTCACGATGAACAGCGTGTAGAGCACCATCGCCGTCATCCCCATCTCGGCGGCGACCTGCGTGTAGGCGTTATGGCTGACCTGCTCGTGGATGGACTTGATGTGAAAGTTTCCCATCCCGACGCCGAAGATCGGCCACCTCAGCGCAACCTTGACGGATTGCTTGAGGAGCGCCATGCGCGTGCTCGAAGAGCCGACCGCGTCCAGATTCGAGTTGAAGAGCGAGAGCAGGCGCGTCCCGTAGCCGCTCGGCGAGAGAGCCAGAAAGCAGACCAGCGTCACGAGGCTCACGACCGTCACCACGAGGCGATTGCGCCTTCCGAGCTTCCAGGCCATCACGCCCGCGCCGAACAGGAGACCGATGAATCCCCCGCGCGAGAAGGTCACGACCGTGCCCGCCAGCATCAGCAGCGCGCACACCGCGTACAGAGCTTTGGCCGCGAGCTTGCGGCTCGTCAGGAGCAGCGCCACCGCGAGCGGAATCACCGTCACCAGATGCAGCGCCATGTCGTTCGGATTGCCGAACATGCCGCCCAGATCGCCCTCGACGCGATAGCCTTCGACCGTAAAGTTCCCGGCGCGATAGTTGTCCAGCGCGTTCAGGCTGAGCAGGCAGCCGACGCCCAGCGCGAGCCAGATCAAGCCCTTCAAACGCCACTCCGTGCGGACGACGTTGACCATCACGATGAACATCAGGACGGCCTTGATGAAGGTGTCGTTGAAGGTCGCCCAGGCCTCGCCCGGAACGATGGCGAACGGAATTGAGAGCAGCGCCGTGAAGGTTAACAGGAGCAGGAGATGGACTTCGCGCGGGCGCGCCGTGAGATTGCCTTCGAGGCCGAGCTGCGTCGGCAGGTAAATGCCGAGCGTCAGCACGGCCAGCACCAGCGCCATCGAAGAGAAGGCAGAAAGAGCCGGGATCAATTCGTACGGGCGAAAATAGACGACGAAAGTGAAAAGGAAGATGCCGAGATAGGTCAGGGTGTGGCCGCGTTTGACGATCCAGCTCTCGTTTCCTTGACGGCGCGCGGCGCTGCGCGTGCGCTCGACGCGTCGCCGAGCAGCCTGCGCGGCCGGCGAAGGCTGTGCAGACTGTGCGGATTGCGGCCCGGCCGCCTTGAGCTGGCCGCCGTTCTCTGCTTCAGCAAAGCGCGGGGAAGGAAACTCAAAGGCCGAGGGCGCGGCAAACTCCTGCTCGTCAGACGCGCGCGACTCTCCTCCTGCGTCCACGCGTCTGGTCACAGGTTCATAATCAAAAGCCTGTTGGTTCGGATATGACATCTCGCGGCACTCTACAGACCTCGCAGCTCCGAAAGGTCTCTCGGCGCGACGCGCAGACGCGCACGGGGCAAACCGTGCGTCCGGCGACGTGCTCACTGCTCAAAACAGGAGAGCAAACCGGGAGCGGAGTATCCAGAGCCACTGTAGGCACTGCCATGATACACGAAGACAGTGGTCAGTGGTCAGTGGTCGGTGGTCAGTGAAGACAGAAAACATAGCTTTTTTCTGACCACTGACCACTGACCACTGACCACTATACTGCCACGCTCTCCTGATCGCCGACCAGCGTGCGGACACGCTCGCGCAGCGCCATCTCAAAGCGGCGCGCTTCTTCGATCTCCGAGAAGGCCAGCGCGCGCAGCTCCTGTTCGATGCGGCGGCGATAATCCGACACGAGCGAGTCCGAGACGCCTAAGGCGGCCGCGACTTCGAGCTGCGTGCCGTGATCCTGGCTCAGATAGCAATGCCAGAGCACGCCGAGCATGCGGTTATACTGTTTGGCCTTGCCGCGCACAGCCGTCTGTAATCCTTTGAGAAACCGGTCCACGTATCCGGCCGCTTCCTGCTCCGACTCGCGCCTGAGGAGTCCCTCTTCGGGAGTATCGCATTCGTCCACCGGCTCGAACTGGTGCGCGTGCTCATCATTCTCGTCGCCGCCGCTC
>JAFBAJ010000275.1 GCA_019247865.1 Acidobacteriota bacterium | reverse complement strand
CTGCGGCCCTGGCGCGCGAGGGCGCGGGGCGCGTCGTGCTCTTTAGTGTGCAGGGCGGCTCTGTGCCCGCCAACCTCTTGACGCTGCCGGAGCGCGCCTTTGAGGAGCCGGAGCAGCACTGGCTCGGACAGTTGCGCGCAGATGTGAAGGAGGTGCTGGCCGACCCGATGCTGGACGGCTTGGAGGTCGAGCCGGTGATCAAAGAGGGCGATCCGGCCACAGAGATTGCGCAGGCCGCGCATGATTTCTCGATTGATCTCCTGACGGTCGTCACGCACGGGCGCAAAGGGCTCGCGCGCGCCCTGTGGGGCTCGACCGCCGAAGAGATTCTGGCAGAGTCGCCGTGCCCCGTGCTGACCCTGCGCCCGCCGCAGAGAGATTTCGTCGAACATCGCGGCAGCCATACGGAGATTCGCCTGAACCGCGTCCTGCTGGCGACGAGCTTTCGCCCGGCAGACCGCGCCGCAGAGCAGATGGCTTTGCAGTTCGTCAAGCGCACTGGAGCCGAGCTGCACGTCATCTACGTCATCAGCGATTACATGGAGCAGATGTCGGACATTTTTCCGGAGACGGGCGGGACGGCGCTCACGCGCTTTCGCGAATATGTGACCGAGCGCATGGCCGGCTTTGCCCGTGAGAGCGGCGTCAGAACGGAGACGCACATCGCCGAAGGCAGGCCGTACGAGCAGATCGTGCGCCATGCTTCGGAGCAGGACGTGGATCTGATCGTCATCGGGAAGAGCGTCCACGCGTCGCTCTTCGGCGGAGCACCCGTGCTCGGCTCCGAGATCGGTCGCGTCGTGCGCAACGCGCCCTGCCCTGTGCTCTCGGTTCCGACCGGCCAGCTCGTGACGCCCGCGCCCGCTCTCGTCACAGAGCCAGCGTAAAAAAAAGTCCCAAGTCCCAGGTCTCAAGTCCCAGGTCAAAGACAAGTTGCTTTTGACCTGGGACTTGAGACCTGGGACTTGGGACTTTCCGACCTGGGACTTAAATTATTTCCCGGCTCCCTTTTCCATCGGCAGGCCGGCTCTCTTCCAGGCATCTGTGCCGCCGAGGAGGGCCGCCGCGTTCTCGATTCCTTTAGCTTTGAGGTCCTGCACCGCACGGGCGCTGGTATGCTCGGACGGTCAAGAACAGTAGGCGACGATCATCTTGTCGCGCGGCAGTTCATTGACGCGCGAGGCGATGGTGTTCTCCGGCATGTTGACCGAGCCCGCGATGTGCTCGACCGCGTAGGCTTCCGGCCCGCGCGTGTCGACGATGAAGGCCGTGCCTTTGTCCACCTTCTCTTTGAGTTCGGTGACCGTGATGCGCGGCACGCCGTCCGACGGCGTCTGCGTGCCAAGTCCCGTGGGCGGCGCGCCCGCATTCGCATTCGCGCTGCTCTTAAAATCATTTGAATTGCAGGCCGCCAGCAGGAGCACCGCTAAAACGATGGCCGCCGCGCCGTAAAAAATAGGCCGCATCTATCCTTCACCTCCATCTGCCTGACATCTGACCCGCTCCATTTTTATCATGTTTCCGCGCGCCATCACAAACCGCGTCCGGCGAAAACGGCGAAAAACTCTTTCCGAAAAAGCCTGAGTGTGCTATAGACGCCTCGATTATTCTTCAAACAGAAGCAGGCGAGACGCAATTCTTGAGCGGACTTTTGGACAGGTGAGACCTCAAATTTCCTATGAGGAGACGTACACCCATGAGCCGAGTAAAGCTCTCCGGCGCGTTGCTGTTGACGATGGCCGCGCTGCTCACGTTCGGCAGTTGCCTGCCGAAGCCCTCGACCGTGGGCGGCGGCATCAACATCACCGTCTACGGCTTCTCGATCATGAAGGAGGTGATGGAGAAGGCCATCTATCCGGAGTTCGCCGCGAAGTGGAAGCGCGAGCACGGGCAGGACGTGCACTTCACCTCTTCCTTCGCGGGCTCCGAGACGGTCACGAACCAGTTGCTGGCCGGAGCCGTCGGAGACGTGGCTATCCTCTCCATCGAGCGCGATGTCGAGCGGCTCGCGCAGGGCGGCGCGGTGACCTCCAACTGGCGTCTGCTCCCGCATCAGGGCATCATCAACAAGACGCCCTTCATCATCCTCGTGCGCAAAGGCAATCCGAAAGGCATCCATGATTTCCCGGATTTGGCGCGGCCGGATGTCGGCCTCATCCATCCGGACCCGATCAGCTCCGGCGGCGCGCAGTGGTCGATCCTCGCCATCTACGGCTCCGAGCTGAAAAAGAGCGAGAAGCAGACGGGCGGTGACGATCAGGCGCGCGCGCAGCAGACCTTGCAGAGCGTCTGGGGGCGCGTCATCTCGACGCCTGGCTCCGCGCGCGAGGCGCGGACGCAGTTCGAGACGGGCTACGGCGACGCGCTCATCACCTACGAGCTCGAAGGTCTGCTCATGAAAGAGGCCGGAGCGCCCGTCGAGATCGTCATTCCACAGTCAACCATCTTCAGCGAGCATCCGGCGGTCATCATCGACCGCAACGTCACGGCGCAGGAGCGGCCCGTCGTCGAAGCCTTCTTCCAGTACCTGTGGAGCGACGAAGCGCAGCGCGCCTTCGTCAAATATCATTTCCGCTCTGTCACGGACGAGAGCCTCAACGACACCAACAAGGAGTTCGCCAAAATAGAGATGCCCTTCACGGTCGAGCTCTTCGGCGGCTGGCAGCGCGCCTATCCGGAGATCATCGAGCACGTCTTTCGCGATCAGGTGCAGAAAAAGAAGTGATAAGAGATGGTCTTAGGTCTTTGGCCTTTGGGCTTTGGATGTGTGATCGAAGTTGACGAACTTTCGCCAAACAATCAAAGACCAAAGACCAAAGACCTAAGACCCTAAGACCAAAACGAAAGATATGAGCGCTATAATCAGCCCAATGCGCCATGTGCGCGGCTTCGATGTGGTGAAGCCTTTGAGCGTGACAGCGATGATCGCGATCATGTTTCCGCTCGTGCTGTTGCCGCTGGCCTCGATCTTTCTCTTCGGGACGAGCAAGGGCTTAGGGAGCTTCTGGGCCGCGCTGACCGCGCCGGAAGCGATCTTCGCGTTGCAGCTCTCGATGGTCACGAGCTTCTGGGCGACGGTCTTCAACGTCATCTTCGGCCTCTTCGCCTCGTACGTCCTCTCGCGTTACAACTTCTGGGGACGCAATGCGCTGATCGTCATCATCTCGCTGCCGACGGCGATCCCGACGGCGGTCGCGGGCTTCGCTCTGCTGCTCCTGTGGGGGCCGTACGGGACGCTCGGCCGCCTCATCGCGCCGCACGGCGTGCAGGTCATGTTCACGGCGTATGCAGTCATCCTCGCCAACATCTTCGTCACGTTCCCGCTCGCGTTCGGCGTCATCAAGCCGGTCTTCGACACGATGAGCCGCTCGCTCGAAGAGGCTTCGGCGACCATCGGAGCGACGCGTTGGCAGACCTTCTGGCACGTCACGCTCCCGTCTTTGCGCGGCGCGATCGTGACGGGCGCGTTGCTGACCTTCGCGCGCGCGGTCGGCGAGTTCGGCTCGACGATTCTGGTCTCCGGCAACCTGGCGAACCGGACGCAGACCGCGCCGCTCTACATCTTCGCCAAATTCAACGAGGGACAGGTCGAGGCCGCCAACGCCGTCGCCATCGTCCTCGCCCTCTTCTCTTTCGCCATCTTCAGCGTGCTCTTTTTCGCACGCGACTGGCTCGATACAGAGTGATGCAGCCCGAAGAGATCACGAACATCTTCAGCAGCGAAGTCGCGGAACCGGTCGCGTCGCCCGCGGCGGCGACGAGCGTGCGCGGCGTGAGCAAGAGCTTTCGCGGGACGGTCGTGCTCGAAGACATTGATTTCGATGTCGCAATGGGCGAATCGCTCGTGCTGCTCGGCGCTTCGGGGAGCGGCAAGACGACCATCCTGCGCATCATCGCCGGACTCGAAGAGCCGGACACGGGCCGCGTCATCCTGCACGGCAAAGATGTTTCGGAACTGCCTGCGCGCGAGCGCGGCGTCGGCGTCATCTTTCAGGCCTACGCGCTCTTCCCGCGGATGACGGTCGAGCGGAACATCGCCTACGGCCTGCGCATCCGCCGCCGCCCGCGCAAAGAGATCAACGAGACCGTGGACGAATTGATTAAGCTCGTCCGGCTCGAAGAGCATCGCCACAAATATCCTTCGCAGCTTTCGGGCGGACAGCAGCAGCGCGTCGCCATCGCGCGCACGCTCGCCTACAAGCCGCAGGTGCTGCTCTTTGACGAGCCGTTCGGCGCGCTCGATGCGCAGACGCGCGTCCGCCTCCGCCGCGAGATTCGCATCCTCCTCAAGCACATCAACGTGCCCGCCATCTTCATCACGCACGATCAGGAGGAGGCGCTGGAGCTGGGCGACCGCATCGCCGTCCTCAATGCCGGGCGGCTCGAACAGATCGGCACGCCGGACGAGGTTTACAACCGGCCCGAAACGGAATACGTCGCCACTTTCCTGGGCGCGGCCAACCTCCTGCTCGGCGTCGTGACGGGCGGAGGCGTGGAGATCGGCACGGTCAACATCCACGCGCCGGAAGAGACCGCGCGTTTCCGCGAAGGGCAGTCCGTCAAGCTCGTCTTTCGTCCGGAAGATGTTTACCTGAGCCGTTCGGGCGCGCTGCCTGAAAACTGTCAAAGGCTGACCAACGGCGTCGTCGAAGAGATTCATTTCGTCGGAGCTTATGAGCGGCTCACGCTCCGGCTCGACCTCATCGCGCGGCAGCCGACCGAAGGCGCGCCGCCGCTCTACAGCGTGACCATCAACACCAACGAGAAGCGCACGGGCATCCCCATCATCGTCACGCGCCCCAAGCCGGAAGCCAACTCGACGCGCCTCCAGCCGGGCGACCGCGTGGCCGTCGGCCTGACGGCCTTCCGCGTCCTCCCCAACTTCGCCCTCGCCTCCGAGCGCGCAGGCAGCATCGTGGACATACACAAGACGACGTAGGAGTCTCACGCAAAGGCGCAAAGACGCAAAGAAAGACAGATTGTTTTTCTTTGCGTCTTTGCGCCTTTGCGTGAGACTTGCTTGCTTTCGTTAGAGACCTTACTGAATAATAAGCCGCAATGAGAGAGCTTCCCGTCTACACGGAGCAGAGCCCGGCCCAGTGGGCGAAGGTCATAGATCACACGCGCTGCATCGGCTGTCATGCCTGCACGACCGCCTGCAAGTCCGAGAACGAAGTCCCGCTCTCGGTGACGCGCACCTACGTCAAGCATGTGGACGTGGGCGAGTTTCCGCAGGCACGCCGCGCGCATCAGGTCACGCGTTGCAACCAGTGCGCGCACGCCCCCTGTGTCACGGCCTGCCCGACGACCGCGATGTTCAAGCGCGCGGACGGCATCGTGGATTTCGACAAATCGATCTGCATCGGCTGCAAAGCCTGCATGGCCGCCTGCCCGTACGACGCCATCTTCATCAACCCCGAAGACCATTCGGCGGAGAAGTGTAACTTCTGCGCGCACCGGATAGACATGGGGCTGGAGCCCGCGTGCGTCGTCGTCTGCCCGACCGAAGCCATCCTGGTCGGAGACATGCTCGATGCTTCATCGAAGGTCGCACACATCATCAACCGCGAGCCGGTCACAGTCCGGCGGCCGGAGAAAGAGACGCTGCCCAAGCTCTTTTACAAGGGCGCGCATCAGGCGACGCTCGATCCTCTGGCGGCACAGCGTCCGGCGGGCGGCCTCTTTATGTGGAGCGAACAGCTCGCGGGGCCGGAGCTGGTCGTCTCCGGCAACCCCGCCTTCAACAACAGTTCGGCCGCCGCGATGCTTGCTTATGATGTGCCGCACACGATTCCGTGGGACTGGCGCGTCAGCTTTTACACTTGGACGAAGGGCCTGGCGACGGGAGCTTATCTGACGCCGCTCCTGCTGGTCATGTTCGGATTGATGCGAGCCGACAATCCTTTGTGGCTGTGGGCTGCGCCGGTCGTGTCTGGAATATTTTTAGCGGCGACAGGAGCCTTGCTGGTCTGGGATTTGGAGCACCCGGAGCGTTTCTATCTGATCTTCACGCGCCCGCAATGGAAGAGCTGGCTGGTCAAGGGCGCGTTCATCATCGCCGGATATTCGCTCGTCCTCGCGGCGCATTTCGTCTCGACGCTCCTGGGACGGACGGACGTGCAGAGCTGGCTCGCCGTCGCCGGACTCCCGCTTGCGATTCTGACGGCCATCTACACGGCCTATCTTTTCGCGCAGGCGAAGGCGCGCGACCTCTGGCAGAATCCGCTCCTGCCGCCGCATCTACTGGTGCAGGCGCTCCTGCTCGGTTCGGCTGTGCTCGCGCCCGTCGCGTTTCGCCTCGCGCCGTTGATGGTCGAGCCGCTGCTCTGGACGCTCGGCGTGACGAGCCTCGTCCACCTGCTTTTAATCTGGGGCGAGACGACGCTCGCGCATCCGACCGCGCACGCGCGCCTCGCCGTGTGGGAGATGACGAGCGGCCGATACCGCGCGTTCTTCCGGGCCGGGCTGGGGCTGACCATCATCGGCGTCTTCGCGCCGTGGCTCGGCATCCCGGTCGCGCCGCTCGCGCTGATCGGACTGCTGCTACACGAGCACGCCTACGTGCAGGCCGGGCAGTCTGTGCCTCTGGCTTAAAAGGGGAAGAGAAGGAGACCAGCTTTGCAGAACCCGGAATGGTTCAAACGCAAGTTCCTGTTCGACGGCCTGCCGCTCTCGATGTATCCGAGCGTGGTCGAGCGTCTGCGCGACGTGCCCGCGCGCCTCGAAGAGCTAACGCGCGACGTGCCGCCGGAGATTTTGACGCGGCGCAATGGCGACAAATGGTCTATACAGGAGCACGCGGGGCATCTCTTGGACCTCGAAGAGCTGGGCATGCACCGGCTCGACGATTACGAAGCCGGGCGCGAAACTCTTTACGCCGCGGACTTACAGAACCGCAAGACGCACGAAGCGAATCACAACAGCGATGCCATCGAAAATATTCTCTCCCGCTTTCGCGCCGAGCGGATGGAGTTCGTGCGTCGCTTAGATGAATACGACGAAGCTTTCATCGAGCGCACAGCATTGCACCCGCGCCTCCAACTCCCGTTCCGCGTGCTCGACCTGGCCTTCTTCATCGCCGAGCACGACGACCATCACCTGGCGCGCGTTGCGGCGCTGAGGCGGCTGTTTACGGATCAATAGCGAATATGAACCCGAACGAATTGAATGAGCGCGTCAGCGCGGCGCGTGCGGAGACGGAGGCGCGGGGCGAGACTTTTTATCCGGGGCCGAGCCGGATTCATCTGGCTGCGTTTCCGCCTAAGGAGCGCTGGGATGATTGGGTCGAGCTGGATTCAAAGAGCTGGCCGCAGAGAGCAGAGCGCCGCTTTATGCTCGTGCCGACGACCTGCTTTAATTGCGAGTCGGCGTGCGGCCTGCTGGCGTATGTTGATAAGGAGACGCTCGCGGTCAGAAAGTTCGAGGGCAATCCTGAGCATCCGGGCTCGCGCGGGCGCAACTGCGCCAAAGGGCCCGCGACCCTCAATCAGATCACAGACCCGGACCGGATTCTCTATCCTCTGAAGCGCGCCGGAAAACGCGGCGAAGGAAAGTGGGTCAGAGTGAGTTGGGATGAAGCCTTAGACGACATCGCGGCGCGTATCCGCAGGGCCATCACTGAGGGGCGGAATAACGAAGTGATGTATCACGTCGGGCGTCCGGGCGAGGACGGTTTTACGGAACGCATCCTCGCGGCGTGGGGCGTGGACGGGCACAACTCGCACACCAACGTCTGTTCTTCGAGCAGCCGCGCCGGTTACCAGTTCTGGCTGGGAATGGATCGGCCGAGCCCGGATCACGCGAACGCGAAGGTCGTCTTTCTCATCAGCTCGCATCTGGAAGCAGGGCACTACTTCAATCCGCACGCGCAGCGTGTGATTGAAGCGAAAGCCAACGGCGCGAAACTGATCGTCTTCGACACGCGGCTCTCGCACACTGCGACGCACGCGGACTACTGGGTCGCGCCCTATCCGGGCTCTGAGGCGGCCATCGTGCTCTCGATTGCGAGCTACCTGATTCAGAACAATCTCTACAATCGAGAGTTCGTCCGGCGCTGGTGGAACTGGGAGGAGTTTCTGGCGGTCGAGAATCCTGAGCTGCCGACCGACTTTCAGACCTTTGAGCTGGTCTTAAAGAATCTTTATAAGAGCTATACCTTTGAGAATGCAGAGAAGGAGTCGGGCGTTGACGCGCGCGTCATCGAAGAGATCGCGAAAGTGGTTGCGACTGCGGGCACAAGGCTTTCGTCTCACAACTGGCGGAGCGCGGCGTCTGGCAACAGCGGCGGCTGGCAGGTCGCGCGCACGCTCTTCATGCTCAACGCGCTCCTGGGCGCGGTCGCCACCGAAGGCGGCGTCTACCCGAACGCCTGGAACAAGTTCGTCCCTAAGCCCATCTACACGCCGCCACACCCGCCCGCCTGGAACGAGCTGACGTGGCCGGTCGAATATCCTCTGGGGATGAACGAGCTGTCGTTCCTCTTGCCGCATCTCCTGAAGGACGGACGCGGGAAGCTGGAGGTCTACTTCACTCGCGTCTATAACCCGGTCTGGACGAACCCGGACGGCTTCTCCTGGGTCGAAGCTCTCAGCGACGAGAGCCTCGTCGGCTGCTACGTCGCTTTGACGCCGACCTGGAACGAGACTTCGTACTTCGCCGATTACATTCTGCCGATGGGCCACGGCTCCGAGCGCCACGACCTGCATTCCTACGAGACGCACGACGCGCAGTGGATCGGCTTTCGCCAGCCGGTGATGCGCGCCGCGCGCGAACGGCTCGGAGAGAAGATCACAGACACGCGCGAGGTCAATCCCGGCGAAGTCTGGGAAGAGAACGAGTTCTGGATGGAGCTGACCTGGCGCATAGACCCGGACGGGAGCCTCGGCATACGGCAGTACGTCGAATCGAAAGAGAGGCCGGGCGAGCGCCTCAGCGTGGACGAATATTACGGCTACATCTTTGAGCATTCAGTGCCGGGCCTGCCTGAGCGCGCGGCTGCGGAAGAGCTGTCGCCGCTCGAATTCATGCGGCGTTACGGCGCGTTCGAGATCAGGAAAAAGGTGGGCGCGATCTACGAAGAGACCGTGCCGGACGCGGAGCTGGAAGATGTGCGTGAAGACCGTTTCAATCGCATCTATACCAGCACGCCCAAGCCCGCCTCGACCAACATCGTGCCAATCGCCAGCCCGGACCCGGACGCGGAAGGCCGCCGGCTGGTCGGCGTCAAAGTCGACGGACAAATTTTAAGAGGCTTTCCGACGCCGAGCGGGCGGTTGGAGTTTTACTCGCGCACGCTCGCCGAATGGGGCTGGCACGAGCACGCGATTCCGACTTACATCAAGAGCCACATTCATCCCGAAAGTCTGGCCGAAGACCAGACCGTGCTCATCTCTACCTTTCGCCTGCCGACGCAGATTCACACGCGC
>JAFBAJ010000197.1 GCA_019247865.1 Acidobacteriota bacterium | reverse complement strand
CCATCCCCACCCGCCGCCCCAGGCAGCGCCCATCGCCAGGCCGACGCCGAAGGAGATGGCGCTCGCGGCGATGACTCCGCCGGTCGGGTACGGCGGATAGTAGACCGGCGGGTAGGGATACACGGGCGGCCCGTACACAACCGTCGGGTTATAGGAGGGAACGTAGACGACCTCCGGGTTGGCCTGTTCGATGACGATGACGCTCTTGCTTTCGACGACCTGTGTCTCGACCTTCTGCTGCTGGTTCGAGACGAGCGCGCCTGTGCCCTGAGCTTTGGCGCGCATGCGCTGGATGGCGTCCATCACGTCCCCCTGCTGCGCCAGAAAAGCGTTGCCCAGATCGGTCGTCCATTGAATGTCATCCGCCAGGCGTTTGACCAGTTCCGGCAGCGCTGCCATCGCCTGAATGCTCGGGTCCCAGGGCTGCTTCTTGACCGCATCAACCAGCTTCTTGTCCTTGAGCCCGGGGTTTTTCTCCAACCACTGCTGAAGCTGTATGAGCTCCAACGGATAGGTCGAAGCCACTAAGGTCTGGCCGAGCATCTCATCCGGGAAGAGCGCGATCGGCGCTACCAGCGCATCCAGTTGGTCGGCCGGAATCTTCGCTTCGTCCGGAGCCGCGACCGGCAGGGGGTCGGCCTCGTGCGCCCGCAGGACGAACGTGCCGGGCGCTAACAGTGCCGCGCAGGTGACGATGCAGCCGCATCGCAGAAGAAGGCTTGTAAGTTGCTGGTGCGCGTGTTTCCGTCTCATGCTAAACCTCCGAGCAAAGTCCTGAATCAGGAAGAGCTGTTCATTGCCGTGGCGCGAGTCACCTGACGTGCGCCTGTTCCCACGCCCGCACTTTTTGTCGCGCAGCGTCGAAGATTCGTTCGTAATTCCCTTTCCGCACTTTCTCGCTCGCCACTTTGTCGAGCTGCTTCCAGAGCGGAGCGTACTGGTTGTAGACCCTGAGGTAAGTCTCCTGATCCGGCGGCGCGACTTCGTCCGTGCCGAACAGGAAGCGGTCCGGATAACGATTGATGATGCCCGCCACGGTCTTCGTCGCCTCCGGCGTCGAGACAGCGTACTTCGCCACCTCGCTCCAGGAGATGTCGAAAGAGACGTGATTGAAGGCCGGGTCTTTCAGCAGCTCTTCGATCAGCGCGCCCTGCGCCCTGACCGGACGGATGATGCGGCCGATGCCGATGTGCGCCCAGATGATGGTCGCCTGCGGGTGACGCTTAAAGAGCGCCTTGACCTGCTCGAAGTAGGCGGGCGGCGAGCCCTCTTTGGCAAAGGGCGTGTCGATGTCGTTATGGATCAAGACCACCAGGCCCACTTGCGCTGCGAAGTCGATGAGCCTGTCCAGCGCAGGGTCTTCGAGGCTGGCGACTTCGCCGGCCACTTTCGCTGACACGAACTCCTTGTGAATGCTGAACTCCCCGATGCCGGAGAAGACGCCGGGAAAGGCTTCGAGCACGCGCCGCACATGGTCTGCGGCATACATGTCCGAAGGATTAAAGCCGGTGATCATCGGATCGAAACGAGCCTGCTCCGCTCTGTTCAGCGACTTGTAGGCCGTGGCGATCCACGCATCCGTAAACGAGTAGTAGTAGAGCGGCGTGTCCGAGTTCAGGTAGTAGGTTGGCTTGCGCTCGCCATCCACCCTGTAAGACCACTGTTGCTGCAAGGGAATGCCGAAGAGGGCGACGCGGCCTGCTTTGTCACCCATGATCTTCAGAAAATCATGGATGTTGATGCCTTCCTGAATGTAGTTCGTGAGATGAAAATGGGAATCGTTGAAGAGATACTCGCCGGACTGCGTCGCGGGCGGCGTTTGAGCGGCCAGCCGCAGCGCGGGCGCGACGAGCATCACGCAGAGGATCGCCGCCTGCGCGATTCGTGATCTCACTTTCCATGTGGGTCGCGTGTTCATCTTTCCTAATCTCAAAAGGCAAGCTCCAGGCTCGAATGGAAAACCCAGCCCGTGCCGCCGACGGCGTAGGGAACGGAGGTGTAGCCCACAGGTGAGCCGCGCAGGTAAAGCCCTTCGGTGTTCCAACGGAGAACCTTGTTCCGATATGGAAACCAGTTCGTCCCGAACCGGAAATCAAACGGGTTGCCGTACTGGCCGAAGATCCTCGAATGTCCGACATACGCCTGTAAGGTCTTGGGGATGACCATGCCCGAGCCCTGCAACTGGAAACCGTGATCGAAGAAAGAGGAGAGATTCTCCGTGTTCGGCCCGCGGAAATTGTCGAGCGTGCGCCAGTAGTATTCGCCTTCGAGCGAATAGCCGCGATACTTGAAAGCTCCGTCGAGCGAGGCCATCTGCCAGCGCGCGTCCGTGATCGTAATCCCCGGCCCGAAGAGGTCCGGGGTGAAGATGACCGTGCCGTCCGAGAGCCGGAGCTGTGTGTTCTCAAACACGTCGGAGCCCGGCTGGCTCTCCCTGTTCTCGTCGCTCCGGCTATAGTGAAATCCGAGGCGCGTGGAGAATTTCTGGTGATGCTCAAAGTCGCCCCAGCCCTGCCCGCTAAAACCTTTCTCGAAATCGCCCGTGGGAAACCAGATCAGCGCGCTCGACAGGGTGTTCAATCCGTTGTCCAGCCGTGATGCAGGCACGCCGAGCGTGCTCATGTTGTTGCCGACCATGAGCTGGTACTTCAGCCGGTCTGTGATCTGTCCCGTGGCCCAGATGCCTGAGGTGTACGAGGGCCGCATGAACTCATCTGCGATCATGCGGCTGTCCACGTTCGGCCAGAAGGGAAAGTTGCCTTCGACGCTTCGCGTTCCCGGCAGCGAACGGATGCCGCCGCCCAGCGTCAGATATTTGTTGAACGTGTAGCTCAGGTTTCCGGCGAGCACGACCTGCGCGCCCTGCCCCTGATTGGCATTGGAAGTCCAGGCGTAAAGGAAGTAACGCAGCTTCCTGCTCAGGATCCATCCGAGGAACTTGACCTGAAGCTTCTGCAACTGAATGTCCTGCCGCTCCTGCACGGTCCTGGTATTTCCGAACGCGTCCGTGTAGGTCGAGTTGAGTCCCTTCTGGTTCAGGTAGCGGACGTAGGTGTAGATACTGAGATTGAGGTCGCCGTATTCGGTATCGGCCAGTTTGAAGCCGAGGTTGGGCGTATAGGTTCCAGCCCCTCCCGGCTCCTCTTCCGTCTGCCGCGAGCTTTTCGCAGCGGTGGGAAGGGACGGCGGTATCTCCGTCTCTGGCGGAGTTGCCCCGACCGCCGTCCCACTGGGCGCAGGGCCCGAGACCTGCGCCTCAAGTTTCGTCACACGCTCCTCAAGCTCCTTGATGAGTTCCAGCATCGCCCGCTCGCGCTCCGTCAGCGGAGAC
>JAFBAJ010000104.1 GCA_019247865.1 Acidobacteriota bacterium | reverse complement strand
GGCGTAGCCCGCCGCGAGCATCACGCCGACCGCCTCGCGCTTGATGTCGCGGCCGCTCAGCCAGACCAGCGCGCGAATCCAGTGCGGCATCTGATGCGTGTTCAGCACCTCTCCCGGCGCGAGCGTGTTGAAGTCTCCGACGAGCGCGTGAAACCCTTCCTGATGCTGCCTGATGCCTTCGAGGAGCGCGCGTATCTCACGCGCACGCGCGCTCTCGCTCCATTTGGAGAAACGCGCGCGCAGATGCAGGCCGAAGATGCGCGCCTCGTATCCTGCGGGCGCGATCTCAAGAAAGGAGTGGCGCGCGCCGTGCGGGTAGTGCCACGCGTGATGCGCGATGGGAATGCGGCTGATGTAGGCGATGGAGTGTTTGGGGCGCGCGGCCCAGTCTGTGAGGCCCGTCGCGTCGGCCACGCGCTCGATGACGCGCGGGTCCGTCGCTTCCTGAAAGACGACGAGGTCGGGCGAGACTGCGCGGACGACTTCGATAATGCGCGCCTCTCTGCCGGTTCCGCCGAAGCGTATGTTGTAGCTCAGGAGTTTCAGCTTCAAGCGTCCTCTGCGGCATCTATGATCGTGAAGTAGGGTTGATCGAAGATGACATCGCGCGCGAAGAGGATCATGTTCGAGGTCGCCTGAAAGTTGACCGGACGCCTGACCAGTCTCTGAAGATTCTCGCGCAGCTCATTGAGCGCAGGCGCGATCTCCGGAGCTTTATCGCCGAGCGGCTTGGTGTGCAGGGACGGAATGTAAAACTCGTCCTCGTGCCAGCACTCCATCACCTTGCCGCCGATGAGCGTCACGTCCAGGTCGCTCGTCCCCTTCCCGTCCGCATCGAAGGGCGAGCCGTCCTCCCAGCGCGTGCCCGTCACGACGCTCCCGCGCAGCGCGACGCCTGTGCCCGAAGGCAAACCGGCACGCATCATCTCGCAGAACTCTTCGTACCAGCGCGCGTCGCCGTCAAACCCGAGCTCGATGATCCGAGCGCGGATCTCTTCGTCGCTCATCTCCTTGACATCAGTGCTCATCACTTCCCCTCTCTGTTTGTGGCTCAGTCCTTGGCTTTGACGATCAGCAGCGTCTGGTCGTCGCCGCGCTCGCGCCCGCCCGACCATTTATCGATCTCGTCAAAGAGCGCCTGCCGCAGCTCATGCGCCGCGAGCGTGCGATGCGCGATGGTAAACTCCGCGATGCGCTCATCGCCGTACTCTTCGCCGTTCTCCCCTTCGGCTTCGCTCAGCCCGTCCGAGAAGATGAGCAGCAGGTCGCTCGGCTCAAGCGTCGTCGCTGCCTCTTCGTACTCCGCCCAGTCGAAGGCTCCGACCATCATCCCGCCGCGCGAGAGGCGCTCGGCCGTCCCGTCCGCACGCACCAGCAGCGCAGCGTTGTGCCCCGCGTTCGTGTAACGCAGCGTGCGCGTGCGGTCTTCGTAGATCGCCAGAAAGAGCGTCGCAAAGCGATTGGCGTCCGTGCTCTGGCAGAGCTGACGGTTGATGTTCGTCACCTTGCGCGCGACCGAGCCGTCCATGTCCGCGTCGGCCATCAGGCGCGCGAGGACTTTCCCGCCGTCGCCCGCGACGGAGCCAGCGGAGGCTGCGACGGCGCGCGCGGCGATGCTCAGACGCTCGGCCGTGATGGCGGTCTGCGCTCTGAGGCTCGCCTGCAGGTTCGACATCACGAGCGAGGCCGAGACGCCTTTGCCCGACACGTCGCCGAGCGCGAGCGCGACCAGTCCGGGCGCGACCTCTACGTAATCGTAATAGTCTCCGGCGACGCCGCGCGCCGCGCGACATTCGGCCGCCAGTTCGACCGTCATCAGCTCCGGCACGCGCCCCGGAAAGAGCCGCGCCTGCACCTCTGCCGCGATCTCGACCTCGCGCTCCAGCCGCTCGTGCTCGACTCGCTCCTGCAAAAGCACTTCGATGTCGGCAGACATCTCGTTAAAGGCCGCGGCCAGCTCGCCCAACTGGTCATGAGAGCGCACGTGTACGCGATGTGAGAAGTCGCCGCGCTTGATATAAGCGACGGCGCGATAGAGCTTGTGGACGGTTCCGGTCACGGCGCGCGTCATCCAGATGGCGGCGATGAGCGCGAGTATCTCAAAGACCAGAAAAGTGATGCCGACGATTTTCAG
>JAFBAJ010000829.1 GCA_019247865.1 Acidobacteriota bacterium | reverse complement strand
CAGGACAAAGTGATTCAGTATCCGATCAGCCTGACCGCCATCGAGCAGGGGAAGCGCACGGTTGAGAGCGGACACTGGGAGGATTATCTGTTCAGCGAAAAGCCTGTGAGTCCAGGCCACTGGAAATTTCAGATCGATTATCGTGGCCGGGGCGGCACGCTCAATAAGTACGATGTCCGTTATGACCGGCGGGCTGAGAGATTCGTCGGCACGGTCGAATATGTCGAGGGCAAGTTCGGGACCTGACCTCTGACAATCTATTATTCCTCTTCAGACAGAAGGTGTGCGACGGTCGCGCCCCAGCCGCCTGCGCCGGGCGGGGCATCGGTGAAGTCGCGTACGAACTCTGTGCGTGAGAGCACCTTGCGCACCAGCTCGCGCTGCACGCCTCGGCCTTTGCCGTGAATGATGCGGACGCTGCGGAAGCCTTTGCGCCGCGCCTCGTGCAGATACTCTTCAACGACGAGCTTGACGTCGCGCGGGGCGATGGTGTGGAGGTCTATGACATCCGTGATCTCCAGCGTGACCGGCTCCGGGAACGGATCGAAGGCGTCCGCCGGCTCCTCTTCGCAGAAGCTGTCCGGCGCACGCTCGGACGCGTTTCCGTGCCCGCGCAGCCAGGCTTTGAATCTTTCCTGCCAACGCATTGCTTTAAAACCCTTCCTTGACACTCGCGCGCACGCGCTTGTAAACTCGCGCTCTTTCAAGCTCCGTCGGCAATTCTATAACGAAACTTCCGCGCGCATGAGCCCCGTGTGTCTGTGTGCCGGGAATAAAGAAAGGATTCTATCGAAATGGGCAGGCGAAATAAGATAACAGTAGTGGGGGCTGGCAACGTCGGCGCGACGGCCGCGCACTGGCTGGCGAGCAAAGAGCTGGGCGATGTCGTGCTGGTGGACATCGTGGAGGGCGTGCCGCAGGGCAAGGCTCTGGATCTGGCCGAGACCGCGCCCATCGAGGGCTTCGACGTGCGCCTGACGGGCGCGAACGGTTACGACGACACGAATGGCTCGGATGTCGTCATCATCACGGCGGGACTCCCGCGCAAGCCCGGCATGAGCCGCGACGACCTCCTCAAGACCAACGCGGAGATCGTCGGCAAGGTGGTGGACGAAGTGTCGCGCCGCTCGCCGGACGCGGTGCTGATTATCGTCTCGAACCCGCTCGACGCGATGTGCCAGGTCGCCTTCAAGCGTTCGGGCTTTCCCAAGCATCGCGTGATCGGGATGGCGGGCGTGCTGGACTCTGCGCGGATGCGCTGCTTTCTGGCAGAGGCGCTGAATGTCTCGGTCGAGAACGTGACGGCGTTCGTGCTCGGCGGGCACGGCGACACGATGGTGGCGCTGCCGCGCTATTCGACCTGCGCGGGCATTCCCGTGACGGAGCTTTTGCCGCCGGAGCAGATCGAAGCCATCGTCAAGCGCACGGCCAACGGCGGCGCGGAGATCGTCGCGCTCCTCAAGACCGGCTCGGCCTATTACGCGCCCTCCGCGGCGGCCGTCGAGATGACCGAAGCCATCCTGAAAGATAAGAAGAAGATTCTGCCGTGCGCCGCTTATCTCGAAGGCGAGTACGGCGTCAACGGTCTCTACGTCGGCGTGCCGTGCAAGCTCGGCGCGCAGGGCCTGGAGCAGATCATCGAGATCAACCTCACGGCCGAAGAGCGCATCGCCTTGCAGAAGAGCGCGGCCTCCGTGCAGGAGCTGGTGGATGTGCTCGGCATCTGATTCGGGAGCACCTTGAAGCTTTAAAAAAGGAGACGCGCGACTACCTGTCGCGCGTCTCCTTTTTTATCACACGATACTGCCCGTGTTACGGCATGTAAGCGTTCAGCACAGGCGTATCGCCGCTTGTCCCGAACCAGACGGGTGGCTGCGGGTATTGGAAATACCAGTTGCCGTTGCTCGGACGCCACATCGCCAGCTCCGTCACAAAGTCTCCGTTGTAGTCGCCCGGCACAGCGATGTCACCCGCTTCACCAAATTGAATGTATTGAGGCGAGCTGATAGCGCTGGTCGAGATATACCAGAAGCGCGTGCTCGGACGGAACACCGCGAGATCGAATTTTCCGTCGCCGTCAAAGTCGCCGGTTGCGGGTTGGTCGCCGCTTCCGCCCCAGACCGCCACTCTCAGCGTGCCGGTCGCACTCTCCCAGATGTACCATCTCCCTTCGCTCGCGCGAAAGACCGCGAGGTCTGCTTTCTCGTCGCCATCCCAGTAGCCCGGAAGGGGACGATCCGTGCTGATGCCGAATGCCTGCGCTTGAAAGCCATGGTCCGAGCTTCTGAGGATATACCAGTAGCCGTTCGATGGACGATAGACCGCGACATCCGTTTTGAAGTCGCCGTCATAATCCGCAGGCACAGGCACATCACCCGTTGCACCGAACCGCTCTGCACGGAAGGAGTTGTCGAAGCTGTTGAGGATATACCACGTCCCGTTTGACGGGCGGAAAACGGCGAAGTCCGTCGCTCCTCCATCGCCGTCATAATCACCGGGCGCAGCGATGTCGCCGCTCGTGCCGAAGGGCTGCGCGCGGAACCCCCCGTCCGAGCTGTTGAGCACATACCAGACGCCGCTTGATGGGCGAAAGACGGAGATGTCCGACCTTCCATCCCCATCAAAATCGGAGCGGACGGGGAATGACTTAGGGTTGGCCTGATAACGCAGGATGACGAAATCACTGTTTTCAGAGATTAGCCTGCTGGTTTGACCTGCGAGCAGAATTTTGCCGTCGGCCTGAACCGCGGAAGCTAAAGCCCGCGGGAAGGCATTTGTCAGATGAGTGAAGAATCTGCCTCTCTCGCCGAAAGCCGTATCGAGACTGCCATTCGGCAGATATCGCACAGCGGTAAAACCAACCCAATTATTATAGCCGCTCAACACGATCTTTCCCTCGGCCGTGAGGGCTATGTCAGTGATGTTTGCCGGTTGGTTGCCGGGCGGGATCGCTGTGGCGATGCCGTCGCCGTCGAAAGTCGTATCGAGGGTGCCGTCGGTATTAAATCGTGCCAGCGCCAATGTGTCATAAGCAGGGGCGTTAATGAGTCCGGTGGTGATGATCTTGCCGTCCGGTTGGAAGACCATGGCGCGGGGCGCTGTCTGATTATCAGCGCCGGCAAAGTTAGAGTACAGCATGCCGTCCGTGTCGAACGTCGTATCCAAACTCCCGTTAGGGTTATAGCGGGCCATGCTGAATTTATCCACGGACGCGCCTGCCGCCACGATCTTACCGTCAGGAGTGAGCGCCAGCGCGGCCAGACTATCGTTGGTCCATCCGAGCCCGCTCGGAATGTGCGTCGTGACCTTGCCGTCACCATCGAAAGTCGTGTCGAGGCTCCCGTCGCTGTTCAAACGCACCAACCCAAAATCCGAATCACCAACGGAAGGGTGGCTGAAACGAACTTCCCCTCCGACGACCATCTTGTTGTCGGGTTGAATGACGACCTCCTTGGCTATGTCATCCGCCGTAAAGAAATCAATGATGACTTTCCCGCCGTTCCCAAAAGTGGAATCGAGCGTGCCGTTACTGTTGTAACGCGCGATGGCGAAATCAATTTGTCCAACCCCGTCGAAGGCGACGGTCGAGCCGACGACCACGATCTTGCCGTCCGGTTGCAGGGCCACGCCATAGGCATAGTCATAGAGGGAGATATTGGTTGCTACCTTGCCGCCCGTGCCGAACGTGGTGTCCAGACTGCCGTCGCTGTTATAGCGGGCGATGCCAAAGTCGTGCCACACGGTGAAGTCGCTATGGGTTGATCCGACGACCACGATCTTGCCGTCCGGCTGCACCACCATGTCATAAGCGACATCATACTTGTTGGAAAAATCTGTGAAGACTTTGCCGCCGTTGTTGAATGACATGTCCAGCTCGCCTGCGGCCTGCGCCGTTCCCATCAAGGCCATCGAGACGAAAAGCACGGCGATGATCAAGGCTATGGAGTGATGCTTTGGAAGTGATGCCGTTGGGAGTTGGCTGCTCATGGGGTGCTCCTTTGTCTAGGGAAGGTAACTCACATTAAGCTTGTGTAGCAAGATATTCATCGAACCGGTAAAGAAAAGGGCAGACGCGCGCGACTACCTATCGCGCATCTCCTTTTTCTCACATGATGCCGCAGGCGTTACGGCAGGTAAGCGTTCAGCACAGGCGTATCGCCGCTGGTTCCGAATCCGGCATTTCCGTAGAAGAACTACCAGTGGCCGTCGCTCGGTCGCCACAGAGCAATGTCCGTCAAAGAGTCTCCGGTGAAGTCACCCGGCACGGGTTTGTCTCCCGCCGCACCAAATCTGTAGAAGGAGAGATCGCCGTCAGCGCTGTCCCTGATGAACCAGTAGCCGGTGCTCGGGCGAAACACTGCGTAATCAAATTTCCCGTCAATCCCGTAATCCTCTGCGGCGGGGATGTCACCGCTTTGTCCCCAGACCTGCGCCCGCAGCGTGTTGGTCGCGCTCTCCAGGATGTACCAGGCCGCCGTGCTGTCACGAAAGACAGCGATGTCAACCTTCTCATCGCCATCGTAAAAGCCCTGGACGGGGCGATCCGTGCCGGTTCCGAACTGTTGCGCCTGGAAGCCGTTGTCCGAACTACGCAGGATATACCAGTAGCCGTTCGATGGACGA
>JAFBAJ010000778.1 GCA_019247865.1 Acidobacteriota bacterium | reverse complement strand
TCGCCGAAAACCTGAAGCTCGTGGAAGCCTGGGCGGCGGCTCATGCGACGCAAGCTGAGGCGCGCGTGCGTGTGCGCGGGTGGGTCAGTTTTCATTTCCCGCACCAGCTCGATTACGAGCACCTGGTGCAGATCGAGCGGCCGCGCGCGGACGTGCCGGAGCTGATGCGTGGGCTCGATCTGAATTTGCGGCGGCGCGACGGCTTCGGCCTCACGGACCTGCGCGCGACGAAGCGCGAGGTGCTGGACGAGGTGGATTACTGTCTCTACTGTCACGAGCGCAGCAAGGATTCCTGCTCGAAAGGTTTGCACGAGCGCGACGGCAACGTGAAGCGCAACCCGCTCGGCATCAAGCTCGATGGCTGCCCGCTCGACGAAAAAATTTCCGAGATGCACGTGCTCAAGAAGCTTGGCGACTCTATCGCTGCGCTCTCCCTCGTGATGATCGACAACCCGATGTGTCCGGGCACTGGGCATCGCATCTGCAATGACTGTATGAAGTCCTGCATCTTTCAGAAGCAGGAGCCGGTCAACATTCCGCAGGCCGAGACGGGGATTCTGACCGACGTGTTGGAGCTGCCCTACGGCTTTGAGATCTACTCGCTGCTCACGCGCTGGAACCCGCTCAACGCGAAGCGTCCTTACGCGCTCCCTTACAACGGCCGGAACGTTTTGGTCGTCGGCCTCGGCCCGGCGGGCTACACCCTGGCGCATTATCTCTTGAACGAGGGCTTCGGCGTGGTCGGGATCGACGGCCTCAAGATCGAGCCGTTGACAGGGATGCTGACCGGAGACAGCGGCGGGCATGTGCCAGTCCCCGTGCGCGACGTGCGCGAGATCGAGACGCCTTTGGACGAACGCGTGCTGGCCGGCTTCGGCGGCGTCTCCGAGTACGGCATCACCGTGCGCTGGGACAAGAATTTTCTGACGCTCATACACCTCACGCTCGCGCGGCGCGAGAGGTTTCGCTTCTACGGCGGCGTGCGCTTCGGCGGGACGCTGACGATTGAGGACGCGTGGGAACTCGGCTTCGATCACATCGCCATCGCAACCGGAGCGGGCAAACCCACCATCGTCCAGATGAAGAACAACCTCATGCGCGGCATCCGCAAGGCTTCGGATTTTCTGATGGCGTTGCAGCTCACCGGAGCCTTCAAGCGCGACGCGTTCGCCAACCTGCAGGTGCGCCTGCCGGCCCTCGTCATCGGCGGCGGCCTGACCGCGATTGATACCGCGACGGAGCTTTTCGCCTACTATCCGGTGCAGGTTCTGAAGATGCTCGAACGTCACGAAGAGCTGGTCGCGGAGTTCGGCGAAGAGGAAGTGTGGAAACGTTTCGACGCGGAAGAGCGCGCCGCTTACGAAGAGTTTCTCTCGCACGGCGCGAGCGTGCGTGCGGAGCGTGAGCGCGCCGTTGCGGCCGGTGAAGCTCCGAACTTTATCCCGCTCGTGCGCGGCTGGGGCGGCGTCTCAATCGTCTATCGCAAGCGCCTGCAGGATTCTCCGGCCTATCGCCTGAACCACGAAGAGGTCGTCAAGTCGCTCGAAGAGGGCATCTCTTACGTCGAGAACATGAGCCCGCACGAGGCCGTCGCAGACGAGCACGGCGCGGTCAAAGAATTGATCTTCGAGCGCATGACGCTCGAAGCGGAGACGGGCAAGTGGCGCAGCTCCGGCGAGCTGGTCACCTTTCCCGCGCGCACGGTCTGCGTCGCCGCCGGAACGAGCCCGAATATCATTTATGAGAAGGAACGTCCCGGCACTTTTCAACTGGACGAGTGGGGACAGTTCTTCGCGCCGCACAGGGTCGAAGCGAACGGCGACGGACGCCTGCACGCGGTCCCTGCGCAGAAGGGGGAGCGCGCCTTCTTCACCTCGTATGAAAAGGACGGTCGCTTTATCTCTTATTACGGCGACAATCATCCGGTCTACGCGGGCAACGTCGTCAAGGCGATGGCTTCGGCCAAAGACGGTTACGAGCACGTGACGGCGCTCTTCGCGGACGAATTGTCGCGGCTCGATCCCGGGTCGCAGGAGCAGCGCGACGAAGGGTTCACGCGGCTCGTGGATTATCTGGACGACCAGCTCACGGCGCGCGTCG
>JAFBAJ010000767.1 GCA_019247865.1 Acidobacteriota bacterium | reverse complement strand
AAGAGAAGCGGTCTTGGGACTTTGGTCTTTGGTCTTGGTATGTGTAGCGTGAGGTGCGATGCAAAGACTAAAGTCCCAAGACCAAAGACCAATCTTTAAAATGATAAAAGCACGTCGCACACTACTGCTCGCGCTTATTGTCCTGTGTGCTCTGGCGGGCGGACTCCTCTTCCGCTCGACGCGGGCGCAGCGTGCGGCGCGATCTCAAAATGTGCGTCCACAGAATGCGCGGACGCGGCTCGTGCTGCTCATCGTCGTGGACCAGTTTCGTTACGATTACCTCGAACGCTTCGGCGACCTTTTTGCGCCGCACGGCTTCCGCCGGTTGATGCGTGACGGCGCTTCGTGGGCCGAGGCTAATTACGATCACACGCCGACCTACACCGCGCCCGGCCACGCGACGCTGATGACCGGCACGTGGCCGAGCGAGAACGGCATCGTCGCCAACAACTGGTTCGAGCGCGAGACTGGACAGCGCGTTTCGAGCGTGACGGATAACGAGACTTTGCTGCTCGGAGGCAATCCGGGCGAGAAGGGTTCCAGCCCGCGCCGCCTGCTCTGCTCGACGCTCGGCGACGAGCTGCGCCTGGCGACGAACGACCGCTCAAAGGTCATCGGCATCTCCATCAAAAATCGCTCGGCCATCCTGCCCGCAGGCCGCCGCGCCGACGCGGCCTACTGGTTCAGCCTCAACACGGGCAACATGGTTTCGAGCACCTACTACTTCAAAAAGCTGCCCGCGTGGGTCGAGCGTTTCAACGCGACGCGCATGGCCGATAAGTTTTACGGCGCGCGTTGGGATCGCCTGCTGCCCGAAAGCGAGTATCTGAAACGCGCTGGCGCGGACGCTCCGTCCTGGGAAGACATAGACACGGCGAAGGACACGAACACTTTTCCGCACATCATCACGGGCGGCGCGGCGAAGGCACAGGACAAAGCTTTCTATAAGGCTCTGGATTACACGCCGTTCTCGAACGACCTGCTCGTCGCATTTGCCAAAGAGACGCTGGAGCAGGAGGCGCTCGGCGCGGACGACGAGACGGATTTGCTGTCGGTCAGCTTTTCCGCCAACGATTACGTCGGCCATCGCTTCGGGCCGTACAGCCAGGAGGCGATGGACATGACGCTGCGTGTGGATCGCCAGATCGCGCAGTTGCTCGAAGCTGTCGACGCGCGCGTCGGTTTAGAGCACACGCTCGTCGTCTTCACGGCCGATCACGGCGTCGCGCCGATCCCGGAACAGGCCGCCGCACTCAAGCTGCCGGGGCGACGCCTCAAGAAAGATGACGTGCTCGGCGCGATTCGTGCCGCCATCAAAGAGCGTTTTAGCAGAGGCCACACGGACGATTACATACAGCGGTTCACCTACAACAACGCGTCGCTGGACGGCTTTATCAACGGCAATCTCTATTTCAACCTGGCCGCGCTGAAGCGCGACGGAGTGGAGTTGGAAGAGCTGGCGCGCGTCGCCGGAGACGCAGCGATGACGGTCGCCGGGACGGCCAGATATTTTACGCGCGCGCAGCTCCTGGCGGGCAACATTCCGCCTGCGGATGCGATTGCGCGCCGCGTGCTGCACGGCTTTCATCCGCAGCGGAGCGGCGACCTCCTGCTTCTCTACCAGCCTTACAGCATTCTCTTCGGCGACCCGGACGACCCGACGGATGCGCGCGACGCGGCCACGCACGGCTCGCCCTACTCTTACGACACACACGTCCCGCTAATCATCATGGGCAACGATCTGAAGAGCGGGCGCTACATAGAAGCAGCCACGCCCGCGGACATCGCGCCGACGCTCGCGGCACTGCTCAACGTGCAGTCGCCGAGCAACGCGACCGGGCGCGTGCTCATTGAAGCTCTGAAGAATCCTGACAGGTAAGCTTATCCGTGATGAAACTCAGTTTGCCTTTTCTGGCGTGCGCCATCATGCTGCTGCTCGGCGGTCGCGCGTTCGCCTGTAGCTGTGCCGGCAGCCCTTCGGTTTGTGAATCGTACGCCGGCGCGGAAGCGGTCTTTATCGGCTCTGTGCAGAGAGTCGAACAGGCTCCGCCGGTAAGGGATGAGGACGGTCGAACTTTCTCCGGCGGCCAGTTCGCGCACGTGCAGGTCGAGAAACTTTTCAAGGGCAGCGCGGGCGCGTCGGTCGTCTTCCGTACGTACGGCACGTCCTGCGACGTACGCTATGAAGCGGGACAGCGCTGGCTCTTTTACGCGCATTATGACAAGGAGAAAAAGGTCTGGGGAATCAGGGCCTGCGGCCGCAGCACGCGCGTCGAAAATGGTGCAGACGATCTGCTCTACCTGCAGGGCTTGCCCGCGAGCGCGCAGCGGACGCGTCTCTCCGGCAAGCTCGTGGATTATAACGGGGCTCCGCTGGCCGGAATCAGAGTGAAGCTGACCGCCGGGAAAAAGAGCTACGAGGTCTTCACGGACAGGAACGGGGTTTACGAGATGTACGGCCTGCCGCCCGGCAGCTATCTCGTCAAACCGGACTTGCCGCTCGGCAGAACTCCTTTCTTCAGGACCTCTGCGGGCATCGGCACCGCCGTCGAACTGCCCGCCAGAGGCTGTGCCGGATTGGACTTTTATTACAGCGCGGACAGCAGCGTCAGCGGGAAGGTGCTGGACCCGGACGGGCGCGCGATGAACAAGGTCTGTCTGAGCCTCTTGCCTAAGGACGACAAGACGCCGCCCACACACGTCTTTGACTGTACGGATGAAGAGGGGCGTTACATGATCGACGAGGTTCCGCCCGGCGAATATCTCATCGTCTTCAACGATGACGATGAGATCAGCAGCGACGAGCCGTTTCCCAAAGGCTATTATCCGGGCGTCTTCGAGCGGGAGAAGGCGACGCTCATCACGCTGAGCGCGGGCGCGAAGCTGGAAGATTACGACATACGCATCCCCACGCAGGAGCCGCGCCGGACGTTGCAGGGACTTCTTCTCTTTGAGGACGGCCGCCCGGCGGCGTATGCGTTCGTCGAGTTCAAAGCCGAGTCCGCGAAAGCCGGCTACAGCGGCGAGGTTCATGTGACGACCGACGCGCAGGGACGTTTCTCTTTAAGTGTGTTGCAGGGCTTGAAGGGCCGGCTGCGCGGCTTCATGTCCACGTACGCCGGTCAATACGTTAATTGCCCAAAGCTTGATAAGCTCATCAAAGAACAGAACGGCCGCTCGCTGGATGTCGGGACCAAACCCGTCCCGGTGGAGGTCACGACAGACGTGCAGGACCTCCGGCTCGTCTTTCCGTTTCCGGCCTGCGCCAAAGCTAAAATAGAATGAAGGTCATGGCTCAACTCTTATCATGAAAATAAAAATAACTCTTATCTGCCTGCTCCTGATTTTCACTTCCTTCTCTTCCGCGCACGCGCAGAAGAAACGTCCGGACAGCGGCGCGGCGGCCTCCGTGCTGAGGAATGACAAGGATGAGGTTGACGCGGCCGCGGCGCTCGCGCCGGCCGAGCGCATACAGAAGCTGAAGGCGTTCATCGCCGCGCATCCGCGCTCCAATCAGAAGCAGCGGGCGCAGGAATTGATCGTGGTGGCGCACGCCATGCTCGGCGACGAGAAGCTCCAGGCGGGCGATGCTGCGGGCGGCAAGGAGCAGTTTTTACAGGCGCTGGCGGAGCTTCCGCAGACCATTTCCGACAAGCTCTTTGACGGCGTCGTCGCAAAGATTCCGGGCAATCTTTTCCTGCGCGGCGAGCGCGCGGCCTCCATCGAGATGGCGCGCGCGATCGAAGAGCGGGTCAAAGATAATGCGTTGCGGCTGCTCGCGCTGTCGGCCTTTTATCTCGGCATCGAAGCGCCGGATGATGCGCTGCGTCTGGCGGAGCAGGCGATCAAGCTCGCGCCGGAAGAGTCGGCCGCGTACCAGGCGCGCGCGGCGGCGCATCGCATCGCGCTCCGGCTCGACGAGTCCGCGGCGGATTACGCACGCGCGCTGGAGCTGGCTCCGACCTCCGACTTTGCGCGCCGCAGCCTGGCCGAGATGCGCCGCGCGACCGGCAAGACCGAAGAGGCGCTGGCGCTCTATCGTGAGCTGTTGAAGGCCAACGCGGCGGACGAGTTCGCGCGCGTCGGGCTCGTGCTCTCGCTCTTTGAGCTGGGGCAGAAGGAAGAG
>JAFBAJ010000623.1 GCA_019247865.1 Acidobacteriota bacterium | reverse complement strand
GGCTCGAAGCGCAGGTGGGAGCCGCGCCTGAGGAGGCGAACGGCCAGCACGCGGGCGAGGCTGACAGCGAGGCCGGGCTGCCGTTCTCGCGCGCGAGCATCGAAGCTCATCTGACACGCTTGAGCGACGAGTTGAAGCAGCTCCACTTGGAGCACAAAAGAGGCGCGGCGGATGCTCTGGGCGAAGCAACGGAGCGCGCCGCCACGCGACTGCGCGCTCTGGCGCAGGATTTCGAGAAGGGCGCGCGGCCGAACGCCGAGCAGCTCGAAGAATCTCTGACCGCGCTGGAGAAACTGCTGGACGAAGCTCTCCTCGCCAGCCTCTCGGGTGCGGAGCTGGCCGCCGCGCGCGCCGAAACCGAAACGCAGCTCAGCTCCTATCGCGGCCGCATGGAAGAGGCCACGTACCGGCAGACCTTTGACCACCTTCTGCTCAAACGGTTACGAGAGCAGAAAGGTCTGCCGCGCCTGAGCCTCTTTTATCTGTGATGAAAAAGCATAAGCGCCGCCACCTCAGACACGTCACATCGCAGCCGCAGCAGCGTGATGAGGGCGCGACCTTTGAAGTCACGATCGAGCGGATTCTGCCGGGTGGCGCGGGGCTCGCGCACGCAGCAGGGCAGACGATCCTCGTCGGACTGTCCGCGCCCGGCGACCGCCTGCGCGTGCGTGTCGAGCGACGAAGCGGCGCGGTCGCCTTCGCTTCCATCGCAGAGATCATAGAGCCTTCGCCGCAACGCATCGCTCCGCCCTGCCCCTACTTTGGGCGTTGCGGCGGCTGCGATTTTCAACAGCTCGCCTACGAAGCGCAGCTCGCGGCCAAGGTCGAGATCATACGCGATTGCCTGCGCCGCATCGCGCGAATAGATTTTCCCGAAAACATTCCCATCACGCCCTCGCCAGCCGCCTGGCATTATCGCTCGCGCGCGCAGTGGCAGTACGACGCGCGCCGGAACCGCTTCGGCTATTTCGAGCGCGGCTCGCACAACGTCTGCGACGTGGCCGCCTGCCCAGTCCTCGTGCCCGCGCTCGAAGAGCAGCTCGAAGATTTACGCACGCGTATGAGTGAGGGCGAGTTGCCGCCCGGAGCGACCGAATTTCAGGCCGTCGCGGGCGACGAGGGCGCGTCGCTCTTTCCGCCGGTGGATGAGGCGGGCACGCGCGAGGTCACGCGCGAGATCGCGGGCCGGCGTTATCTCTTCAGCGCCGACGGCTTCTTTCAGATCAATCACGAGCTGCTGCCCGCGCTCGTGTCGGCGGCGGTCGGTCAGGCAAGCGGCGCGACGGCGCTCGACCTCTACTGCGGCGCGGGGCTCTTCACGCTCCAGCTCGCACAAAGATTCGAGCGGGTCGTCGGCGTCGAAGCTCATCCCGGCGCGGTCGCCTACGCGCGGCGCAACCTGCAACTGTCCGGCGCGACGAGCGCCACCGTCGAATGCTCTACCGTCGGAGCCTGGCTCAAAGAGCATGCAAGCAGCCTCGCGCCCCTCGACCTGCTCCTGCTCGACCCGCCCCGCACTGGCGCAGAAGAAGGCGTCATCACAGCCATCCTCGACGCACATCCGCGCCGCATCACCTACGTCTCCTGCGACCCCGCCACCCTCGCACGCGACCTGCGCGGCCTGACCGGCGGCGGCTACAACCTCCAATCCCTCCAAGCCTTCGACATGTTCCCGCAGACGCATCACGTCGAGACGGTGGCTCATCTCAGTGCTGCATAGCTGTTGAGAATTCTCCCGCTTCGATCAGAGCTGGTTGATGACGTTCGCGAATTTCTGTGTCACCAGATCGAACCCTGTCGCGTTGGGGTGCAGTTCGTTGGCCCAATATTTCTTGTACGTGCCGTCGCGTTTCAGCGTGCCGCGGAGGTCAAGGTAGTGTACGTGCGTAAACTGCGGGAGCGCGCTGACGGCTGCGAGCATAGTGTTGAAGCGATCTATGAGCTGCCCGATCACTACGGTGTTCTTGGCGAGGTCGTCGTGCCCTTTTTTCTGGAACCCGGGCTTCAACCAGGGGCCGGGCAAAGTCCACCAGCCGCCCAGAAAACCTCTGCCATCGGGAACCGGATAGTCGTAGCCATGTGTGACGATGGGAATCGGACGGCCCAGGTAGGATTTGGCGATGACTGTGAGGCCGCTCAGGATGCTCACGTAGGCTTCTTTCAAACGAACGTCGATGACGCCGCGCGCGATGTCTTCGTTGATGGTGGGCAGTGTTGAGGTCGCATGGTTGAGGAGGATCGCGAACTCATCGCCGGCGATGTCGTTGCCGCCGCCGGACAAGAGGATGGCGCGCGGCACTTTGTCGTCGCGGAGCAGCTTTTCCAGACGACGCGCGAACTCCTCGAATTGACCTTTGGAGTGCGCCATGTCTTCCACGCAGTCTCCCTTGTGTGCCACCGACTCGACATCGAAGAGGTAATCGTCCTCCAGCAAGCGCAGCACGTCCTGCATCGGATAGTCGAACCAGGAATCGCCTTCGGCGATCAGCACGCCCACGGTTTTCTTCGAGCCGAACAGGGCTCTCGCTTGCGACGGTACAGTCGCGGGCGCGCCGAGTCCGCGTCGGCGCTCCGGCAGCTCCTTTTCAAGTGCTGCGCGCTTGCGACGCTGTTTCGCGCGGAAGTCGAGCACTTCTTCAGCAGCGCTTCGCCCACTGTCCATCGCGGCGCGCAGGTTGACCTCCGCCCGCGCCGCACCACGCTTCGATGCAAGCCTCTTTTTCGTTGCCAGGTTGCCTCCTTCCGTTATCGCTCCACGGGGAACGTCTTCAGCAATGCTTCGAGCGCAGCGAATTTCGCGCCCAGCTTGGGCTTCAATTTTTTGCGACACTCTGCGTCGAATTTCTGCTGTCCCACAACCTGTTTGAAGTCCCGCTTTTCATTGGACGCCAGCGGGCAATCCTGCGCGCCGCCCTCGTGCGAATCCATGTCTCCGTAGAAGCCTGCGAGCCCGGTCACCAACGCGTTGGCTAACGCACGGTCTGTGTCGGGGCCTTCGGGAGCCATCTGTTCAAAGCCCGCGATTGAATAGATGATGATCGGCGGCTTGCGTTCGCCGGGCCACCAGCCGTAAAGATTGAGCCAGTTGTCGTCACGCATCCAATGCCTAGTCACACACGCCAGCACTTCGACGCCCAGCTCCATCGGCATCCTTTGCAGCCTGCTCGCCAGCCTTTCGGCCCAGAGATACGGCGTGCCCTCTGTCGTGTCTAAGTCCCAGACGCCGAGCGGCACGGACAGCTCCACCGGCTCGAAGCCGAAGACGCCCTGCGCGCGATTCATAGCCACCACGGTCTTGTCCAACGCCGGAAAAACGTTGTCCATGTCCCAGAGCGCGATCCGCGTCGTATGCGCCACCGTCGAACGTCGCGCGGAAGCACGGACGCCAGTCGTCGGCGCACGCATCGCTGTTTTCGGCGGAGCGCAGAGCGTCGCGTTCGGATCGCGTGCATAGAGCACCGGCACAGCCCAGTCGATGGGCTCTCCATGCAGGAGGTAGTTGACGGCGATACGCGCCTCACGCGCCGCGTGGCCGAGCGACATGCCCTGCGCCAGTGACCAGTAGAAATGCTGCGCGAACGAGGTCGCAGACGAATCGAGCACGCTGTACTGATTCGCCACCAGCGCCGGCAGTCCGTGCGCGACCAGCGACTGGGCTACGCCCTTGTTGAAATCCGCGCGACCGCCGCGCCCGCTCTCGCAGGCATTGAGAAAGACCAGGCTCAACCCGCGCCCGCGAAAGATCTCGCGGACAGACCGCTCGCCGAGAGGATATTCGGCCCCGTCCTCGTTCACGAAGATCAGGCAGCCTTCGCCACGCTCCTCGTCGTAAACGCCGTGACCGATGAAATGCACGACCTGATATTTTCCGGTTGTGAGCAGACCGTGAATCATGGACGGCGTCGCGCGCGGCAGCGTTTCGATCTCGACGAGTCCAGCCTCGACCAGCGGCTCAAAGCCGCGCTGGATGACCGCCAGCTCCTGCTCGATGGAGAGCCTTCCAAAACCGACCGGCTGTGCCGAGACCACAAGGATGCGTAAGGGGCCATCCGCCCGCACGATCGGGTCGGCCGGAACATTCGTCAGCACGTTCCGAATGAAGTGCGTCTCTTCGGTCGCCAGATAGCTCTTACGTCCGTGGTCATAAGCGAACTCCCACGGCTTTTCGGCGATCCAGGGAATCATCGAAGTCAGGATGAGGTCGAGCCGTCCACGCTGACGAGTGCGCGCTTCGTCATACAGCCGCCGCACGTCGCCCTGAAAGAGCGTGTCAAAGAGCTGGCCGCCGAAGGCGATCATCTCATCGTCATCCGGCAACGACCCGCGCTCACGGTTCGTGTAAGCCTTGATCCGCTCATGCATGCCGATGATCTGCCCGAACTGCGTCTTGGCCCCGCCTTTGTCGGCCTGAAGCCGCATCACGGACATCACACGCGCCCCGCGATAGGTCGCGAAGACCTGTGCGAATTTGGGCTTCGAGCCATCGGTCCGACTTCCTTCAACTCCGGACAGAAACTCGTCCATGACGACCAGCTCGAACGTCTCGCTGGCCTCCACCGCAGGCGCTGTAAAATCGGTCGGACGCGGCACGACCGGTGCTGCCGCTTCTGCTTCAGCTTCCGTCTCCGTCGTGCGGCGCTCAGACTTGGGATAGAGGGTTTTGGCAAAGGCGAAATCGTTCAGGTTGATGTCGAGCCCGCCGGGGATATCCTTGCCGTCCTTCATGATCTCTCCGGGGAGCTGGTAGCACATGATCGAGAGCGGGTCGCTCTCCTTCGTGCCCATGATCGACCGCTTCGCTAAAGGCGTGAGGACTTGCTCTTCGACCTCCTCGCGCGTCCACCCTTGTGTCTCGTCGAAGTACGCGAAGGCTTTCTGGCGGT
>JAFBAJ010000534.1 GCA_019247865.1 Acidobacteriota bacterium | reverse complement strand
ATCTCTTCCGCTTTCGGCTTTTCGAGAAAGCGGCGCACGCGCCCGTCCGGCTCCGTCTCGACCAAGCCATACGCGCTCGGATTCTCGACCGGCGTGAGCACGATAGTCGCGGTCGCGCCCCTTTCATCATGCTCGCGGATGACGGCCTTGAGGTCGAGGTCGGTCAGGATGTCGCCGTTGAAGACGACGGTCGGCTCGCGGATCAGGTCCTCGGCATATTTATAAGCACCGGCCGTGCCCATCGGCTGCGGCTCGGTCGTGTAGCGCAGATGCACGCCGAACTCAGAGCCGTCGCCGAGCTGCTGTTCGATCTTGTGCGGCTGGTAGGAGAGCGAGAGCGTGATGTCAGTGATGCCCGCGCGCCTCAGCGTGTCGATCTGGTAGAGCAGGAACGGGCGGTTGCAGATGGGCACGACGGGCTTCGGCGTGTAGACCGTCAAAGGCCGGAGCCGCGTCCCCTTACCTCCCGCGAGAATTAAAGCTTGCATGAATGATAACCGCTGGTGTTTGAACGAAATGAAAAAACGCGGGGCAGAGTCTAGCACCCGCGCACGCGCCATGACAAACGGCTGCCGGATAAAATAAATGGCTCTCCTCAAATGGAATTCGGGTAAGATGCCGTATCTATAAAGCTGAACGAGCTCCCGATTTCACGCAGCTCCCGGACTGCTTCAATGCGATTCAATGCGGAACCCAATCCGAACCCTTACGAGGAGAGAATCCATGTTGAAAAAAAATCAGCAGGCCACCAAACACGAGGGGCCGCTCGTGAAGGGCGAGGGGATTCGTTCCGGATGACTTTCCGGAGCGTCTACGCGGCGGCGTCAGCGGCTTGCGAAATTCAGGAAGAGCCGCGGTGATGTGGCCGGAAGCATTTGGGCCGAGAAGCTGGAAGAGATTGCATGGCCCTAAGGCAGCGCTGCGAAAGAGGTAGAGAAGCTCTATCTGTATAGATTCAGTTGACACGAAAGAAGGAGCCGCAGCTGAATATAATTTTACTCATCCTTCTCGCCTGCACGAAGCGATGCAAAAGTCTAAAGTCGCTTCCTTGACACCCCTTTGCGTCAACGTATAATCGGATCATAGTGAAAAGCAGACATCGTTAAGAATGATTCGTTTCTTCTCGGCTGTTACTTTGAACTTATAATTTGTCCGGGAGAGGTGCAACGCGAGATGTCAGAGATCAGAGAGGCCGTCATCATCAGTGCGGTGCGGACGCCGACGGGAAAGTTTCAGGGAGCTTTGAAAAATTTCAGCGCGACCGACCTCGGCGCGTTGGTCGTGCGCGAGGCAGTGAATCGCGCGGGCGTCAGTTCCGAAGAGGTTGACGAGGTAATCATGGGCTGCGTGATTCAGGCCGGAGTCGGTCAGAATCCTGCGCGGCAGGCCGCGCTCAAGGGCGGCATCCCGTTCGGCGTCTCCGCCGTGACGGTCAACAAGGTCTGCGGCTCGGGTTTGAAATCCGTCATGATGGCGGCGCAGGCCGTGCAGCTCGGCGACGCCGACGTGGTCGTCGCGGGCGGCATGGAATCCATGACCAACGCGCCGTACCTGCTGCCCAAAGTGCGCGAGGGCCTCAGGCTCGGTAACTCTGAGATGGTGGATGCGATGATCCACGACGGCCTCTGGTGCGCCTTCGAGAATTATCACATGGGCAACACCGGCGAAGTCGTTGCGGAACGCTACCATGTCACGCGCGCGGAGCAGGACGAATACGCGCTCAACTCGCACAAGAAGGCTGCGGCGGCCATCAAGGCCGGATATTTCAAGGACGAAATCCTGCCCATCGAGATTCCGCAGAAGAAGGGCGACCCCGTCATCTTCGACACGGACGAGCCCGTCCGCGAAGACACTTCGGTCGAAGCCCTGGCGAAATTGAAGCCGGCTTTTAAGCGAGAGGGCGGGACGGTCACGGCCGGCAACGCTCCGGGCGTCAACGATGGAGCCTCCGC
Source organism: Acidobacteriota bacterium (assembly GCA_019247865.1). Classification (GTDB taxonomy): domain Bacteria; phylum Acidobacteriota; class Blastocatellia; order Pyrinomonadales; family Pyrinomonadaceae; genus JACMLC01. Next base: position 1,831 of record JAFBAJ010000534.1, on the reverse strand, counting down.
GGTCGTCGTCACCACGCTGGAACGCGCGCGCGAGATGGGCGTCGAGCCTTTGGCGCGCATCGTCGCGCAGGCGACCTCCGGCATTCATCCGGAGCTGGTGATGATGGCTCCGGTCGAAGCGATGCAGAAGGTCTTGAAGAAGGCCGGCTGGACGTTCGATGAAGTTGACCTGATCGAACTCAACGAAGCTTTTTCGGTGCAGGCCGTGGCGATCATCAAGGAGCTGAACCTTGACCCGCAGAAGGTCAACGTCAACGGCGGCGCGGTCGCGCTCGGCCATGCCATCGGGCAATCGGGCTCGCGCCTGTTGACGACCATCCTGCACGAGATGAAGCGGCGCAACGTGCATCGCGGCCTCGTCGCACTCTGCCTCGGCGGCGGGAACGCCGTGGCGATGGCTGTGGAAAGATAGAACGAACACAGGACGAACCATGACGACAGAAGAACACAATCGAACGCTCGGCATCATGCATCTCGTGTACGGCGGATTTCACGCGCTGCTCATGCTCATGATGCTGGCGATCTTCATTCCGATCTTTACGCTCGGCGCGACGCATGGGCGCGACCCGAACGGCGCAGTGTTCATGACCATCTTCATGAGCGTCATCTTTCTCTTCTGGGCTGCCTTCAGCGTCCCGTCGTTCGTCGCGGGCTACGGCCTCTTGAAAAGAAAGTCGTGGGCGCGCGTGTGGGGGATGATCGCGGGCGGCATGGCGGGCATGAGCTTTCCGCTCGGCACGGCGCTGTGCGTGTATAGCTTCTGGTTCCTCTGCGGCGAACAGGGCAAGGCTTTGTATGAGAAGCCGTCGACACCTTTCAGCGGATACCAGCCGGGAGTCCTGCACGGCGCGCCGCAACCTGCGGACTGGGGCGCACGCCAGCGCGATTACACCTACGCTCCGCCGCCCCCGCCGTCGAGCTGGCGCGACGAATAGAGCATAGAGTCCGAGAAAAAGTTTAAGGAGCAGCTTTGAGCGAGACGATCGGCGTAATTGGGGCGGGCACGATGGGGAACGGCATCGCACAGGTGGCTGCGCGTGCGGGCTTCCTGGTCGTCATGCGCGATGTGCAGGACGATTTTTTAGCGCGCGGGATGAAGGCCATTGACAAGAGCCTGCAACGCGATGTGGATAAGGAGCGGCTCGGCGCGGATGAGAAGCAGGCTATTCTGAGCCGGATTCGCGCGACGACCGAGCTCGAAGCCCTGCGTGATGCGGCGCTCGTGGTCGAGGCCGTGACCGAGAACGTCGCCGTCAAATCCGAAGTCTTTCGCGCGCTCGACGAGCTGACTTCGCCCGCCACGATTCTCGCGTCGAATACTTCAAGCATCTCGATCACGAAACTCGGCGCGGCGACCAAAAGGCCGGACAAAGTCATCGGCATGCACTTTATGAATCCTGTGCCGGTGATGAAGCTGGTCGAGATCATACGCGGCATGGCTACTTCGGACGAGACGTACCAGCGCGTGCATGACCTCTCGGAAAAACTGGGCAAGACGCCGCTCGAATGCAACGACATGCCGGGCTTCGTCTCCAACCGCATCCTGATGCCGATGATCAACGAAGCCATCTTCGCTTTGCAGGAGGGCGTCGCCACGCGCGAGAGCATTGACGGCATCATGAAGCTCGGGATGAATCATCCGATGGGGCCGCTGACGCTCGCCGACTTCATCGGCCTCGACGTTTGTCTGGCGATCATGCACGTCCTGCACGAAGGCTTGGGCGACCCCAAGTACAGGGCCTGCCCGCTGCTCAAACGGTACGTTGACGCGGGCTGGCTCGGCCGCAAGAGCGGTCGCGGCTTTTACGAATACTGACGCAGGAGCCAGAAG
>JAFBAJ010000461.1 GCA_019247865.1 Acidobacteriota bacterium | reverse complement strand
AAGTACCATCATTCTCTTCACCCGATCCGTCATCAATCCTCAGGTGAATCAGGTATTCCTCCTATTCGGCTCCATATAACAGCAAACGTCGAGCGCCAGCTCCTGTCCGGACTCCGCTTCCCTGACGCCTTTGATTATTTGAATCTGGATGGCTTTTATCGTGTCTGCCAATAAGGCTGGGAAAGAGGTAAATTCTTTGAGCAGGAGACGCTTCATCGCGCGGGACAGGGTTTTCAGCACCTGTACAGAGAGGTCCGGGGTCAAGGGCGGGAGGACCAGAACGATTGGGACGCCCGTCGCGGAGAGGTCTGCGGCGAAGATGCGAGCCAGTATGGCGTCGCGGCGATCCGTGATTGTGCGCTTGAACACATTCTCCGTTACGCCTTGAATGATGCACAGGAGGAGGTTCGGTAAAATGCGTCCGAGGTCTTCGGAACTGATGTGATACGACTCTTCGTCATCATCCCAGTTCGCGCCGCCGCCGGCAGTTTTTGTATAGTACGTTTCATCCAGGCCGCCCCGTATTTTATGGCTGGAAATATCGGGCGACATATTAAACCAGACGCTGGAAAAGTTCTCCTCCGCGGCTCCGACCAGATGCAGAATCCTCACTTCGTTTAATTCAGGCGTGGCGATGGGTCTCAGCGGCGGCGTCACCTCCAGGACGAAGCGAGAACTCTTTGTCAGCTCGGCCCAGCCGCGTTCCGCTATGCTCCTGCCGACGTGGCTCGCCGTCGGAGTGACAATCCTGAGGGGCTCTTTTTGCGCGGGCATTGCGAGAGGTGGCCGAGCAGCCTGGTTATATGAAGTCCGGTGCAGATGCATGGGGAGCGTCTGCGGAGAGAAAGCCTTGCCTTGCAGGTTGAAGGCAAACATGGCTTCCCAGCAGGGCCCTTGTAGCTCCGGGCCTGGCTTGAGAGTAATGTCCAGCAGCGCTGAGCCGTTATTACTTCTCAGTTGCTCAATAATTTTTCTGAAATCCTCCGGCAGGGCTTTGGACATGCTTCTGTAAGTAGTTAAATCGAACCCCTTAACCCGGCCTTCCCAGTAAACAGTGGGCTCTCTGGAATTATCACTAGTGAGGGCGATATTTACCGCAGGGATCGTCAGGCGCGAGCGAACACCCAGCGCCGGATTGATATGCTCTAAGGGAGAGAGGTTTAAGCACAGCCCACGATTCTCCTCTTCAGCCTCTTTAACATTCCTGACACTCTCTTGTGCCGGAAGACCCGCATACATCAGTTCATCTATGTCAGATGGAAACGCGACGCCTCTGCCGTACGGTTTACCGATGGAGGTTCTGATCCATTCAAAAAGAGGTGTGCCCAATTTCAGGCTTTGCAATCCATCATCCTGACATGACAGAGCGATCACTAAACGCATGAGCAGTGGCTGCCAATAGCGCGGCCAGCCTTCGCCCAGGAGCTTTGGATCGGGCGTCCCGGCGAACTTTCGTAGTCGAGCCCACGTCGGCAGCATGGCGTTCATTCCCAATGTATCCCAGAGCGTGGACACTTTTTGGTAGGCCGGGCGCACACGTTCGAGCGTCCGTTGCAGCTCGACCTGTTGAGAGGTGCGCCCGTAGATCAGTGACGCGAAGATGCCGGCGATGAGCGTCCCGACCTGATCCTGGGATTGTTCAAACCAGGAAAGTGCTCGAAGCCAGATCGAAAGCGCGCTCTCCGGCAACCTGAGCGTCAACAGATCGCCCTCTTCGAAAGCGATCTCGGCTGCGCGACGCGGGCCCAGACGTTGGACTAGCTCGTCAATCATCCGGTTGACTTCAGCGCTCGGTATTCTCTTCAAGGCGATGCAACGCAGGAGGAGTCTCAGTGTTTCTGTCGGACGGTCGTCGTATTTCGCATTCCACCCAGCTCCCGAAAGTTCTCTCTCAAGCTGTTTCAAGCGCAAGTCCGGCGAATGCAGATTTGCATCCAGAAGTTGTTGGGCTTCCAACACGTCTAATTCGAGCGCGGCCTCCAACAGGAGATCGCTTGATGGTGACGGCGCGGAGGTGAAGACCGGCAGATGTTCCCGTGCCCATTGACGAACCTCGCGGATTCGTTCGCGGTCGCGCGCAAAGCGTGTTTGCCAGATGGCATGCAGCCAGGCATATCTTTCAAGCTCCCCGGCGTCAGGCGGAAGCGCCGGAAACCACTGCGGGTTGCTGCGCCCCTCCATCGCCTCCAGCATCCAGAGCAATTTATGATCTTCCAGCTCGGAAGATTCTCTGAGGCCGCGACCGCTAAAATCCCCGACCTCACGCAGGCGCATCCTCTGTGCGATTCGCAGATGAGGGCGCTCCGCTTCGCGCGTCAACTCCAAACCGAAGCGGCGTGACTGTGAAACTATCTGGCTCAGAAACTCAAGCGCAGGGTAAACATAACCCACTGTCGCCATCGCTTCGGCCAGAGTCGCAAACAGCGGCGGCGTGCTGCGATGAGCATTACAAACGGGAATGCCCGCTGCAATGGTTTCGGTTTTGGAAGCCGACAGGCTGTTGAAATCCGAGATGCCCCATCCGTCCAGCACCCGTTTGAACTGCGACATAGATAAGGGGCCCAGCGTCATGTGCAGGCGATACATCGCCGAACTGAAACGGTCGCTGTCTATGTTCGGCGTCCCTCTAAGCCACTCCTGAATTGTTTCCAGCGCTCGCTCTGCGTAAAGGCCGGCGGGATAGAGGCCCCGCACAAATTCCAAACGGATGCGCGCGGACAGATCCTCCGGCGGCAGCCAGTCAGCCCAGACTGCTCTTTTCTTCCGCGGCTTAACGGTACGGACCAATGTCAGAGCCTCATCAAAATAGTCTCTGGCCTTTAGGTAATCGCGGTCCATGACGCTCGCTCTGGCGGCCAGCGACGCGGCAAACGCATGCAAGTCGATAAAAGCCAGCGCCTGCTCCTGCGCCTGCGCCCGCTTCGGCCACTGTTTGTGCCAACCCTGGCGCAACTCTTTGATGAACTCAAGCAGCCTTGCAGGAAGGTCAATAAAATGAACTGCCTCGAATATCTGCTCGGACTGAAATTTGCGATCTTGGCGGATGGCGCGCGCTTTGTCCGGGTGGGCGGCAAAGGATTGTTCGGCTTGCTCAATGATCGTTTCCGAAGCGGCCACCAGCGCGGCGGCCAACTGTGGATTCTCCTCCAGGAGCGGCAAAATTTTGGCCCTTGCGTCAATACCGCAGACCAGCCCGTGTAGCTCTCGCTCTAATAAATAGAGATCATCAGGGAGCAAAGAATCGGCGACGCGCGCGGCTGTCACCAAGCCTGCCAGCCCTCGTATGCGCAGCTCGAAATTGCTGGCGGAGTCTGACAACGGCAGCGCAGCGCTATACACTTCGCGCCACACTTCGCTCGTTTCGCCGCCCCGGCCCGTATTCAGCAAGGCGGAAGCGTAGGTCGCCAGAACGGAAGGCCGCAGACGGTTCTCAGACGACCCTTCGCCGCCGGTCGCATAGTCGCGCTTGCAGACCGCTCCGTCCTTCCCCTGAATCAGCCCGATCAGCTCGATCACGCTCTCGAACCCGCGCTCACGCACAATGCGCGCTTCGACCTGACTCCACCAACGAGCCACTCTGAGCGGATCGGCGTCCAGTTCGAGGATGCGTATGGCGGCATCGAAGGTAGACCAATCGAGATTGCTCAGAGCTTCTTCGAGCGTCGTCTTTTCCAGATAGTCTGCGGCCCTCGAAAGCGTATCGCTCGGACAGCACCGGCCATGACGGTAATGCGAGAGCAGGCGCGCGCGCAGTCCCGACTCCATGTCCAGAATCAAGCGCGTCTGATCTCCGCTGCCGGTTGTGACCAGACGCGGATTGATCCACTCCTGCTGCTGTAAGATGTCGAACGTCGTGTCGGACGTCTGGTCTGTGGCAGCAGCGACGGCACGAAACAGCTCTCGATCACAGTGTCCGAGCAGCGTCAGGATGGGCAGCATCCTTTCCAGCAGATCATCCTTCAAACGCTGCACGATACGCGTCTCGATATACTGCGCGATGGAAGCCTTTTTGATCTGCTCGGCGGTGGGCGGCGGAATATCTGTGGCCCAGTCACCAAAGAGCTTCAACTCGTAAGGATTGCAGCGTGGAACGTCCGGCGGGCGGTCGGATTCAGTCTCCCAGACGACATCAACGACGCGGCTCTCATCCGGCGTGCGTTCGATGATCGGCTCGATCAGAGCTTTCGACACATGCAGCTTATCGCGCAGGAACGTTTGCGCTTCAGGATGTGTGAAACCGCGTATCTCATGCAGGCGCAGAAAAGACCTTTCCGCCAGGGTTGAGGCGGGAGCGTGCCACTTATAGCCGCGACGCGCCAGCAGCCTGCGCCCGGAGAAGATGACGCGCATGCTTTGCGGTGCCTGCGAATGCAGCTTGGCCTTTCCGTGATACCCGCTTTGCAGCGCGGTTAAAATGGCGAAGGTCGCTTCGACATTCTCAGGCTCTCTGTTATCCGGACGCACACGCGACAGCTCTTCGCAGGTATCCAGAATAAGGACGATGCGACGCGACAGAGCGTGGCAGGCGTCGATATAGAGGTTCAGCGCGTCAGCGAAGATCGGGTCGTTGAAGCCGGGCCGAACGCGCCGGCCCCTTTCACTCACGAGCCTTTGATGGAGCTTGCGCAACAGGTCGTCGGCCTTATCGAAAATCTTGTTCGCCCGCCCCTTCTCGTCATAAGCTCGCAACTCCTGCGCCAGCGACCAGAGCAACAGACCCGGAGCGCGCTTAGGGTAATCCGCGTTGAGATAGTCGAAATCAATGCGCGCGACCGCGGCGTTCCAGTTCGAGGCGAGATTGACGGTGATGTGTCGCATCATCATCGTCTTGCCCATGCCGCCCGCGCCGACATAATGCAGCGCCCAATGCTCCGGCCCCTCGTTCATCAGACTTTCCAGAGCTTCATCCTGTTCGCGGCGATTCAGGAAGTACTTCAACTGCTGCTCGTCGTGCTTACGCCTTGAGAGAAGTTCGAGCCGGCGGCAAGCGCGTTGCAGCGCAAGTTCCATCTCCGTCTCAAGGTTGTGCATGAAAAGTCTCGCCAGCGGTTTAACCGTTTCGACCCAGTTGGAGATGAGGG
>JAFBAJ010000342.1 GCA_019247865.1 Acidobacteriota bacterium | reverse complement strand
TGCATCTTCAACATCACGTGCCATACTTTTTAGAGAGCGCCTTCTGCTTCTCTTTTCCTGCGCCTTTGCGTGAACGGCTGTTTCTCGCAAAGGCGCAGGAAAAGAAAGACCAGAGCCGCAAAGGATTGAAACGCATTCTTATTTCGCGCCAGCCGCCACGGCACGCGCCGCCGCCGGACGCTGCTCTCTGCGCCACAGCTCGCAGTCGCGCAGGTAACAGTCGAGCGCTTCATCGAGCGAAGGCATCAGCGCCCCGCGCTCGCTCGTGAGAGCGCTGTACATCGGACGCTGCGCGCGGAGTCCGAGGCTCGCCGTCGGGCGAGCTTCGATCCCGCTCGCGTCAAGCCCGGCCTTCTGCGCGGCCAGGCGCGCCAGCCCGGCCCACGTCAGCGCACACGCATTCGCCAGGTGCCACACGCCGCGCTCTCCGTCGATCAACAAATCCAGACTCGCATGGACCAGATGCGGGACGTACGTCGGCGAGATGACGGCGTCGTCAGCCGCCGTGAAAGCCTCGCCCGCGGAGAGCGCGCGCAGAGCGTGCGTGACGAAATTGTGCTCGTCCCACGGGCCGAAGAACGCGCTCGTGCGAATGACGAGAGCTGAAGGCAGAAGCCTCAACACTTCCTGCTCGGCCGCGGCCTTGCTCGCGCCGTAAACATTCAAAGGAGCTGTCTCGTCCGACTCGACGTAAGGTGCACGAGCACGGCCGTCAAACACCAGGTCGGAGGAGAAGGCGACGAGAGCTGCTCCGTGCCGCGCGCAGGCTGCTGCGAGCACGCTCGCGCCGGTCGTGTTCTCACGCCGGCAAAGCTCCGGCTCCAGCTCCGCGTCATCCACGCGCACGTAACCCGCTGTGTTGATGACGGCCCAGGGCTCATAGCGCTCCATCGCTTCACGCACAGAGCGCTCGTCCGCGATGTCCATCTCGCGCCGCGTGAGCAGGCGATAAGAGAGGCCGCGCGTCTCGCAGATGCGCGCGAACGCACGGCCGAGCGTGCCCGTCGCTCCTGTGATCAAAAGCGGTTTCGTGCTGTCGCTTCTCATGTTGACTCCACGGATGTGGCTCGCGGCCTCGTGCATGCGATGCGCGACCGGCTGGTACTGCAACCGTTCGAGTCTATGCCACCAGCCCGGCGCGTCGAGCACGGGATGCGCGTGCCGCTTTCCCGCCGACAGGTCGCGCAGCAGGTGCGCGAGCGCGGTCGGGCGCGGCTCAGTTGAACGCAGGTCGAAAACGCCCGGCTCGTAGACATCCTCGCGCCGCGTCAAAAGATTGTGCCAGTCGTACGCGCCGAGGAGCGACCAGGCCGTCACCGCGCGCACGTCCGCGCCCTCCGCACGTAAGCGCTGCGCGCCGTCCCAGACCTCTGTGAACCAACGCAACTGCTCCTCGCGCGTGCAACAGAGATGAGCTTCGGTGATCGCGAGCGGCAGGCAGTAGCGCTGCCATGTCTCTTTGAGCAGAGCAGGCGCGCCCGCGATTCCCTCTGCGCAGACGCGCACGGCTTCGACATCAGCATAAGCGTCGCGCCCGTTGCCGCCGTGCGTGGATGAAGGGTAACGCTCCAGCCGTTCATCCAGAAACCTCTCGCTCGTCAGATAATAGTTGATGCCGATGATGTCGGGCGGGCAAGGGTGTTCGACGAACCAGCACAACTCTGCCTCTTCGATTCCGACCCAGCGCAGAAAGCTCCACAGCGGATGCTCTCTGTTGACGCGACCGCACAGGAGGTCGAACGTGAGCCAGCGTCGCGCGTTCTCGAACTCCGCCTGATAAGCGAGCCGGCGCGTGCTGTAGGTCTTGCCCATGTCTTCCGTCTGTACGAGCCGCGCCTGCGGGTTGACTTCGCGCACAGCCTGCATCGAGAGAACGATGGCTCGGCACTGCGCGAGCAGGCAGCGCGCGAAGGTCAGGTCGTCAGAGGCGTGCGGATACCAGTGTCCGTAGAGCCCGCTGAAACGCGCGGTCGTGAGCGGTTCGTTGACGGGCGTGTAGTCGGTCGCCCACGGATAACGGTTTGCGACCGCGCGCGCATAGGCCGCGAGCTTTTCGGGAAACTTTGGATCAACGAGGCTGGTGTGCTGCGGCCCGCTGCCGTGATGCAGGAGACCGATGATGGGTCGAATTTTCAGGTCGCGCAGGAGCGACAGGCGCTCGTCCGGCCAGGACCAGTCCGCCTCGTCCAGAGCGCGCGGCGCGACGCGCTCCCACAAGACGGGGTAGCGCAGGGCGCGCACGCCGAGTTCGGCGATGAGGCTCAAGTCTGACGAGCGCCTTGCGTGGCCGTTGCGCTCCAACTGGTCAAAA
>JAFBAJ010000253.1 GCA_019247865.1 Acidobacteriota bacterium | reverse complement strand
GACGCGATCGCCGAACAGATACAAAAAGATTTTCATGTCATTGATGATGAAGAAGTGAACGGCTATCTGCGCGAGATCGGCGCACGCCTCGTGAAGGGGCTGCCTGAAACCGGCATCCGGTTTCAATTCTTCGTGGTCGACCTGCCCGAAACGAACGCCTTTACCTTGCCGGGCGGGCGCGTGTACGTGACGCGCAAGCTGATCGCGTTCGCGCGGAGCGAAGACGAGCTGGCGGGCGTCATCGCGCACGAGCTGGGTCACGGCCTGATGCATCACGCGGCGGTTGACCTGTCGCGCATCTTTCGCGAGACGCTCGGCGTGACGCAGGTCACAGACCGGCGCGACATCTTTGAGAAGTACAACCGGCTCATCGAGAGCGCGCGGCAGAAGGGCGTGCGCAGCGGCGACCACGAGGAGGGGCAGCAGCTCGAAGCTGACCGCGCGGGGCTCTACGCGATGATCGCCGCCGGATATGACCCGCATGTCTCCACCGCTTTCTGGGACAACTTCGTCGAGACGAAGGGCAAGACCGGCAACTGGTTCACGGATGTCTTCGGCACGACCAAGCCCGAACAGAAGCGCCTGCGCGAAATGCTCAAAGTCGCTGCGACCATCAAGCCGGAGTGCATCAACGCGCGCGTGCCGCGCACTTCGGACGATTTCAAGAAATGGCAGTCGGCGGTCGTCGTCTATTCCGGCACTGGACGCCGTGAACAGCTCCACAACGTGCTCTCCAAAATGACCCTTACGCCGCCCCTGCGCGGCGAGATCACGCATCTCCGCTTCAGTCCGGACGGCAAGTATCTCATTGCTCAGGATGACGGCGGGATAGACGTGCTCTCGCGCGAGCCGTTCCAGATTCTGTTCCGCATCGAAGCCCCCGAAGCCCGGCCCGCGATGTTCTCGCCGGACTCACAGAACATCGTCTTCAATAACGCGAACCTGCACGTCGAACGCTGGAACACGAGCGACGGGACCAAAGCCGGAGCCAACGAGGTCGTCATCAAACGCAGCAGATGTATGCAGTCGCAGTTGTCGAGCGACGGCAAGACGCTGGCCTGCTTTGACACGCGGCTCAATCTGAATCTCTACGACGTGGCGACCAGCGAGCTGATCTTTCAGAAGAAGGAGTTTTACGTCCCGAACATCTTGGAGCTGCTCATGATTCTGCTGGACTCAGATGCGGGGGAAATACGCATGCTGAACATGCAGTTCTCGCCGGACAACCACTATTTCCTGGCGGCGCGGCGCGGGGCAGATCGCGTCGTGGTGCGCTTTGATGGGGCTCCGGCGGGCGATGGCAAGGTCGCCATCGGAGTCGATCTGACGACGCGCAAGTCCATCTCGCTCGGCGGCGATCTCAAAAGCGTGATGAGCGGCGGCTTCACCTTCTACTCGCCGACCGCCATCATCGGCGAGTACTTCGAGAACACGGATCGCTCCGGCATCTACACTTTTCCGGAAGGCAAGAAGGTCGAGCTGTTCAAGATGGCCGGGCGTGAATTCTCGATGGCGCAGCAGGGCGACTATTTCGTCGTCCGCCCGATCTCGGATTATCCGGCGGGCGTCTATGACGTGAAGGCGAAGCGGCTCGTTCTCGGCAACAAGCAGGCCGCAATCGATGTCTACGGCAACACGTTCGTCGCCGAGAGGAAGAACGGCGAGCTGGGGCTTTACGATCTGACCACGAACAAGCCGCTCACCATCATCTCTTTGCCGAGCAACTCGCTCGGACGGCTGCACGTCGCGCAGGTCTCGCCGGATCTGAAATGGCTCGTCGCGTCCGAGCGCAACCGGGGCGCGGTCTGGGATCTGACGAGCGGCAGCCGCGTCTTTCACATCCGCGGCTTTCGCGGCGCGCACTTCGGCAGCGACGGCAACATCTACGCGGACTTTCCGAAATACGGCAACACCGAACGCACCATCGCGCGCATGATGCCGGCGGCGCAGGATGTCGCCGAAGGATTCAAGCTCCCGGAAAGGGGCGTCACGCAGTATGGCGCGTACGTCGTCTCGCTCAGTTCGTCGGATAAAGAGAAGAAGAAGGACGAGAAAAAAGATAAGGCGGAGGAGAAGGCTCCGGCGGGCGCGGAAGATTACTCGGACGACGAATCGCCCACGTCGGGCCAGAAGGGCAGGCGGCTCGAAGTGCGCGAAGTGCAACAGGGCGCGACGCTCTGGACGCGCGACTTTACGGATGGAGTGCCGAGCTTCTGGGGCAACTCGCAGTACGGCACGCTGACCTTCGCGTGGGGCTTATCCTCCGACGCTGCGCGCCGGATCGTGAAGTCCGATGCGATCCTCAGCAAACAACTCTCTGCGATGGGAGACAAAGAGGGCGACTACCTGCTTCAGTCTATGGACCTCAAGACGGGAAAGCTGCTCGGGCAGCTCCTGATCGAGACCGGCAAAGGCGCGTTTCGGATTGAGCAGATGACCACGGCCGGAGACTGGGTCGTCGTGATCGACTCTCAGAACCGCGTGCTCGTCTACTCGCTCAGCACCGGCCAGCTCAAGCAGCGCTTCTTCGGCGACCGTGCGGCCATCAGCCCCGCCGAGAATCTGCTCTGTGTCGAGAACGAGCCGGGGAAGCTCATCATTTACGATCTCAACTCTGGTGAAAAGCGCGACGAGTTCTCTTTCTCCAGCCGTGTCTCGCTCATCCAGTTCGCCGGGGGCAAACGGCTCTTCGTGCTGACGGCGAACCAGACGGCCTACCTGCTCGGCATCAAGGAAGCATGAGGCATTGACGAGCGCAATGTAGTAAACTGCTCTGCGACATTTCGCAAAAGTTTTCGGGGGAGCCGCAGCGTTGCGGCTGAGAGTCACAAACTGATGTGAGACCCCTTGAACCTGATACGGTTAATACCGTCGAAGGGAGAAACAACGGCAAGACCGCTCCTTTGTCTC
>JAFBAJ010000719.1 GCA_019247865.1 Acidobacteriota bacterium | reverse complement strand
TCTAGGCATTCGAGTATCCTCCTAGTAATTATAAAAGCTGGTCTTTGGTTTTAGGTCTTTGGTCTTTGATGTTTCACTCATGCTTGAGTCGCGTGCAAAGACCAAAGGCCAAAGGCCTAAGACCTACCATACGGCAGCATCGCTTCGACACGCTTCTGATCGCCTTCGGAGACCATCGAATCGATGTCGAGCTGACGCTTACGCTTGGTCGTTTTTTTGGTCAGAATGTGACGCGCGTGCGAATGGCCGCGCTTGATCTTGCCGGTGGCGGTGAGGCGAAAACGCTTCGCCGCGCCCTTGTGTGTTTTCAGTTTAGGCATAACCTCTCCATTTCGATTTCAGATTTAATTCGTCTGTGGCGGCGGCGGTTGCGGCGGCGCTTCGGGCTTCGCAGGAGCCGTCCCCTTGTGCCGCTTGGGCGCCAGAATGATGAACATCTGGTTGCCTTCCATGCGCGGCCTCGCTTCGACCTCACCGACGTCCGCCAGATCTTTTTCGAGCCGTTCGAGAATGCGCGCGCCCAGCTCTCTGTGCGTCATCTCGCGCCCGCGAAACCAGATCGTCGCTTTGACCTTGTCGCCGTCGTTGAGCCAGTCGCGCGCGTGCTTCATCCGGTACTCGTAGTCGTGATCGTCCGTGCCCGGACGAAACTTGACCTCTTTGACGGTGATGACGACCTGCTTCTTCTTGGCCTCGTTCGCCTTCTTCTTGGCTTCGTACTGAAACTTGCCGAAGTCGATGATGCGACAGACGGGCGGGTCGGCGGTGGCCGCGACCTCGACCAGATCGAGCCCCTGCTCGCGCGCTCTGCGGATCGCGTCGCGCGTCTCCATCACGCCGAGCTGTTCGCCGTCTTCACCGATCACGCGCACTTCGGGCACGCGGATTCTTTCGTTGATGCGCGCGACGGGAGCGCGCCGATTGTCGGGGCGATGACCACGACCTCGAAAACCTGTAGCTATTGCTGCACCTCCAGTGTTAGTGGTCAGTGGTCAGTGGTCAGTGGTCAGTAAGTTTAGAACTGACCACCGGCCACCGACCACTGACTACTGATTACTAATCGCGCGCGACGCGACGAGGCCGCGCGCCAGTTCCGTGAATTCCGCGAGCGTCATCGTGCCGATGTCGCCCTGTGCGCGCTCGCGTACGGCAACCTTGCCCTCCTCCATCTCGCGGTCGCCGACGACGAGCATGTAGGGAATTTTCTGTAACTGCGCGTGACGAATCTTCGCGCCGATCTTTTCGCTCCGGGTGTTGGTCTCGACGCGCAGGCCGGCCGCACGCAGTTCGGCTGCTACTTTCTCGGCGTACTCGTTGATCCGATCCGTGATCGGCAGCACGGAGACCTGCACGGGAGCGAGCCAGAGCGGGAAAGCGCCCGCGTAATGCTCGATCAGGACGCCGAAGAAGCGTTCGATGGATCCGAAGAGCGCGCGGTGCACCATCACGGGGCGATGCGGCCGGTTGTCTTCGCCGATGTATTCCAGCTCGAAACGCTCCGGCAGGTTGAAATCCCACTGCACTGTGCCGAGCTGCCACAGGCGGCCGATGGCGTCCTCGATCTTCAAGTCGATCTTAGGCCCGTAGAAGGCTGCTTCGCCCTCTATGCGCTCGTAAGAGATGCCGCGTTCCTGCAAAGCATCGGCGAGCGCGGCCTCGGCCTTAGCCCAGTCTTCATCCGCGCCCAGGTAAAGCTTGTTCGTGTCGCTGCCTTTGACCGAGAGCTCGAACTTCACTTTCTGAAATCCGAAAGTCTTAAAGACCTGATTGACGAAATCCACGCAATCCATGATCTCCGTGCGCACCTGTTCGGGCGTGCAGAAGAGATGCGCGTCGTCCACCGTGAAGCCGCGCACGCGCATCAGTCCGTGCAGGGTTCCCGAAAGCTCCGCGCGATAGACCGTGCCCATCTCCGCGTAACGCTGCGGCAGGTCTCTGTACGAGCGTTGCTGCGATTTGTAGATGCCGATGTGGAACGGGCAGTTCATCGGCTTGAGGCGAAACTCCGTCTCTTCGATTCGGGTTGGCGCGAACATAGAGTCGCCGTAGTTCTGCTCGTGGCCGCTCATCTGCCACAGCTCGCGCTTGGCGATGTGCGGCGTGTAGACGAAGCTGTAGTTGCGCTTAACCAACTCTTCGTACAGGTAATCCTCCATCATCTTGCGCACCATCGCGCCCTTAGGATGCCAGAAGATGAGCCCCTGCCCGTAACTTTCCTGAATCGAAAAGAGGTCCAGCTCTCTGCCCAACCGGCGATGGTCGCGCCGCTCGGCTTCCTCTCTCTGCTTGAGCCACGCGTCCAGCTCTTCCTGCAAGAAGAAGGCCGTGCCGTAGATGCGCTGCATCTGCGGCTTGGTCGCATCGCCCATCCAGTACGCGCCCGCGAGCGAGAGCAGCTTGAACGCCTTGAGCTTATTCGTGTTCGGCACGTGCGGGCCGAGACAGAAATCGAGGAAGGGCGAACCGTCGATGTAATAAAGGCTCACGGTCTCGCCGCCCTTGTCGGCGATCATCTCGCACTTCAAAGGCTCTTCGCGTTCGCCGAAGATTCTGAGAGCCTCCTCTTTCCGAATCTCTTCACGGCGATAAGCGAGGTTGCGCTTGGAGATCTCGCGCATGCGCTTTTCGATGACCGGCAGGTCGGCGTCGGTCAAAGGGCGCGGCGCGATGACATCGTAGAAGAAGCCGTAGCGCGGATCGTCCAGCAGGGCCGGGCCGATGCCGAGCTTCGTGCCGGGAAAGAGGTCGAGCACGGCTGCGGCCAGCAGGTGCGCGGTCGAATGCCTGAGCACATCGAGCCCTTCGAGCGTCTGCGGCAGCACTGGTTCAATGCTGATCGGCTCGCCGTTCTCCTGCGCGTCGAGCGTATAGGCCAGATCGACCTCGCGCCCGTTGACGCGCGCGGCCAGAGCCTGCTTCGCCTGCTCGCGGTCGAGCTTCTTCAGCGCTTCGGCCACAGTGACCGGCGCGGGAAGCTGCGCCTCCGAACCGTCCTTGATTTTGACGTTGATTTCGCTCATCTCTTTTGGTTTCCGCTTCGATTGCTTGTCCACAAATGACAAACGTGCCTGCGAGCAGCACACCCTGTTCGGGGGTCTCGCATGACTTGAAGCGTCAACCTAATGTTAGTTCGTGCCGGTGATTTAGAACGGCAACTGCTTTCAGATCGGATTCGATAGGAGCGCCTTCGTCGCGAGACCGCCACCGAGGGGCAGCCTCTTTTTCTTTCAGAACCGCGTAAATGTTCGCGTTCGAGTCATGACGAAGGTCTTCTGGAGCATCCCATCAAAAATTTGAAAACTATCTAAACTCGCGTTAAGACGTGCAAATCCTACCAAACATCAGCGGCAAGCGCAAGAATGCAGAGACAGATCAGCCACAGAGGAGACAGAGAGCACAGTGGAAGAATTAGGTGGTGACCTAAATTCAACTCTCTGCGCTTTAATTCAACACTCTGCGCTTGCTCTGCGTGAACTCTGCGCCTCTGCGGTGAGTGTTTGCCAATATCAGCTCAACGCAGAGACGCAGAGTTGGCGCAGAGAGACACAGAGAAAAACAATGTAGGACACGACTCAGAATTAATCTCTCTGTGTTCTCTGTGTCCTCTGTGGCAAAATGAGTTTTGCGCAGAGGAGGAAAAGTGGAGACGCTGACAAAATATCTGGCAGTCGCCCTGGGAGGCGCGGCGGGTGCGATGCTCCGTTACTATCTGGGCGAGACTGTGCTCGGCCGCGCGTTCGCGCCGTTTCCGCTTGCGACCTTCGTCATCAACGTCACGGGCTCGTTCATCCTCGGCTTTTTTCTGACGCTGGCGACGGAGCGGCTGCACATCAGCCCGCACCTGCGGCTCGCCATCGCCGTCGGCTTCGTCGGAGCCTACACGACCTTTTCAACCTTCGAGTACGAGACGGCGCGGCTCGTCGAAGAGAGGTTCCGGCTAACAGCTTTTCTGTACGTCGTTTTAAGCTTCGCGGTCGGTTTCGCGGCCGTGTGGGGCGGCATCTTCGCGGCGCGCAAGCTGGCGGGAGCGCCTGTTACCACCGTCAGTGAGGTGCAGCAGTTCCCTCTCCAGCCAAGTCGCAAAGCACAGAACAGAAGCACGCCAAGATAAAGCAACATGAGAACTCTTAGCGCCGACGGCCCTGTGCTTTGCGGCTTCGCGGGAGAGAGAGCGCCGCGAGCTAAGGCTTAGCGACGACAGGCGTTCCGGCCGAAGCAACCTTGAGCCAGCGCCCGTCCCGTTTGATGAAGGTGTCGGTCACGCGATAGAGAAAGTCGCTCTTCTCGCCCTTGTTCTCCGTGTGCCGGATCGAGAGATAAGCCAGCACCGCCGCGTTGCCGTAATCAAAGACCTGTATCTCTTTCGACTCGTAAGTGATCTTCACTCCGTCCGCGGGGGCTTTGATGCTGTCGAGCGCCTGCGCCTTCGTCAGCAACCCGCCCTGCACGGTCGTGCGGACGAACTCCGGCGCATAGATACGATCGACGGCAGCCCGGTCTCCGCGCGCCAGGGCATCTATCAACTCCTGATTCAGAGCGATCAGCTCCTGCTCTGTGCTGCGCGCAGACTTGCCTGAAGACTTGTCCGCAGGCTTGCCCGCCTGCTGTGCCTGCACGCAGGTCTGCACCGCGAGCAGCAACATCGTTAACACAAAGGCTTTCATCAAACGCTCCCTTCGACCTCAGCACCGCTCGCCCCGGCCAGCGATTCGATCCGGCTCGCGTACCATTCCGGCAGGCCCAGCTCGCGGACGGCCGCTGCGAGCTGCTGCACGTATTCCGGCTCAGGCGGCTGCTCGTCCATCTGCGGCGCGATGTAGCAGAGCGCGGGCCGCAAAGCTTCGTCCAGAGTTTCCGCGACCACAGCTTCCGGCAGATACCTGAGCTTAAAATTCTGTTCCAGCTTTGAGTAGAGCCCGGCCAGCTCGTCATGTGTCAGGGCCGCGAGCGAGCCGTAGACGCAGGAGCGTTCCGCGCGCCGCAGGTTGACGCGCGAGCGCATCGTCAGCTCGAACCCGTTGAGCCGCGCGGGCACGACGCACGGCACGCTGATGCCCTCCGCAGCCAGCACAGCCGGGCTCATGAACGTCCCGTAGAAAAAGACCCACACGCGCTTCTCGCTCATCGCCTCAAGTCCATCCCTTCGGCGTTGATGATAGGCCCGGCCGACGCACCGCACCAAATCAATTTTTTTTAGATGTTCTGAGGTTTACTGTGCCGCGCCCTCACGCTCGCGCGCGAGGAGCTGACGTTTGCGTTCGAGGCCCCAGCGATAACCGCCCAGATCTCCGTTCTCACGTATCACGCGATGGCAGGGCGTGACGAGCGCGACCGGATTGGTCGCACAGGCGCGCGCCACCGCGCGCACGGCCTGCGGTTGTCCGAGACTCTTTGCGACCTCGCCGTAAGAGCGCGTGTGGCCGTAAGGAATGCGGCGCAGCTCTTCCCAGACGCGCCGCTGGAAAGCAGTCGCCTGCACATCCAGTGGCAGGTCGAGCGAGCTACGCTCTCCGGCCAGATGTAGCAGGATGGGCTCGATTCGCTCCTGCAAAGCGGATGCCTCCTGGCGGAGCTCTGCGGCGCTGAACTCTTTGCGCAGCGCCTGCTCCAGCTCCTCATCGGAATCGCCGAGCGTGACCGCGCACAGCCCGCGCTCCGTCGCCGCGACGAGCAGGCGTCCGAGCCCGCAGCCGACGATCGCATAACCGATCTTCATCCCCGCTCCGTTGCGTGCATAAGCGCGCGGCGTCATCCCCAGCTCCGAGCCCGCCTGCTCATAGAGACGACTGCTGGAGCCGTAGCCCGCGTCGTACAGAGCCTCCGTCACGGCCTGACCGTCGCCCACGCTCGCCTTGAAACGGCTGATGCGATGCGCCGCAGCATACTGCCTCGGCGTCAAGCCCGTGACGCGCTTGAATGTCCTCTGGAGATGATACTGGCTGACGCAGACCTGCGCGCTGAGCTCGGCGAGCGACAGCGTCCCCTCCGTGTGAGCCTCAATCGCCCGGCACGCGCGCATGACCATCAACACCTGCGGGTCGCGCCCGTCCGCGCCGAGCGGCAGGCAGCGACGGCACGCACGAAATCCAGCCGCCTCCGCAGCCTCCGTCGAACCAAAGAAAGAGACCTGCTCACGCCCCGGACGCCGCGACGGGCACGAAGGCTTGCAGAAGATTCCGGTCGAGCGCACGCCGTACAGGAAAACCCCGTCAAAGCGCGCGTCCCTCGCCGCCACAGCACGCCAACGCACCTCTTCATCCAACCCGTCCAACTCACGCAAGATGTCTTGTTCCACTCTCATCAACGTTCCCTCCTGAACACGCATCTTACGCGAGCCCGGGCAGCCGCATCTATCCGATTCTTGCGCTCAATATTTTGGTTTGAGAAGGACCGCGCCGCTCATCAACAGAGCCGCTTGATTGTCTCCACCAGCTTGTGTACATCCGTCGGCTTAATCAGATAGGCGTCCGCCCCTGCTTCCAGCGCCTGGCGCTTGTCATCTTCGTAAGCCGCGCCCGAATAGAAGATGATCGGGACGACCACCCCCAGAGCCCGTATGTTCCGGCAGAGATCCACGCCGGAGCCGCCGGGCAGCCAGCTGTCTAGCAGGTAAAGGTCGAATTGTTCGGCTTCGATTCCGGTCAGGGCCGCGGCCATCGTCTGCACGATCGTCACGTCATAGCCGATAAAGCCCAGCAGGGTCTGAATCATCGAACAGACATCTTCGTCGTCTTCGACGCAGAGTATGCGTTTCCGGTGAGGTAACATTTAAGGGATCTCCCACGTGCGCTCTTTGGTGAGAAGAGCGAAACCTAGTTTGAACACGACCGACTCTATGCGCTGAGCCTCAGAGTTGTCAACGATAATCTTAAATCTGATACTATGACTGCAGGAAATTACTACGTCAGATTTCAAAGAGATGATGCGAGTCGCGGCAATCTATGACATACACGGGAACCTCCCCGCGCTGGAGGCTGTGCTGCAAGAGGTGCGGCTGGCTCAAGTGGAGCTGTTGGTAGTCGGCGGCGATGTCGTTCCGGGGCCGATGTCGCGCGAAACGCTTGAGTGCCTGCTCAACCTGGATATCCCTGTGCAGTTCATTCAGGGCAATTGCGAGATCGACGCGCTGGCGGAGATGAGCGGCGCGGGCGCAGTCAGATTCCCGGAACAGGTTCGAGAGGTCATGCGCTGGTCTGCAGAGCAGATCTTCCCCGAATACGAACAGTTAATAACGGGTTGGGCTAAAACGCTCCGCATTGAAATAGACGGTTCAGGCGCAGTGCTCTTTTGCCACGCCACGCCGCGCGACGACAATGAGATTTTCACCCGGCTGACGCCGGAAGAACGCCTCTTACCGATCTTTGAAGGACTCGATGTGGAGCTGGTCGTCTGCGGCCACACACACATGCAGTTCGACCGCATGGTTGGAAGCATACGTGTGGTAAATGCCGGCAGCGTCGGCATGCCTTTTGGAGAGCCGGGTGCGGACTGGCTCCTCCTGGCCCCCGACGTACAGCTTCAACACACCCCCTACGATCTCACGAAAGCCGCCGAGCGCATTCGGAAAACCAACTATCCACAAGCGCACGAGTTTGCAGCGACACACGTCCTGCAACCCCCGTCGGCCGAAAAAATGCTGGAAGCATTGACCCGCGCCGAATTAAAGTAAGCGCCATTTGAAGAGCCTCACAAGCCATTGAACCCGAGCGCGCATTAACCCACCTGTCTAAACACAAACGGCGGCACAAAGACCGATGCCCCGGTCCCTGTCCCGCCGTTTTCAGGCACAAAAATGGTAGGCGCGCGCGGATTTGAACCGCGGACCCCTACCGTGTCAAATCACGAAGCCATGATATACCAAACAATACTGAAGTTTCGGGAGTGATATGGAGTAAATAACTCAGCAATTCTCAATACTTTTTTGAGTGTTACTGAGTGACATACAATTCTATATGGTGTTGCTGAAATGTTATGGCACAAAGTACGGCACAATTTTTTGTTGCTTTGACAAACCGATAGCTAAGTACAAAATGGCGGGGCTTTAATCATAGCGTTCTTATTTCATCCTTTCCCTGATAGCGTCTACTTCGCCTTGGCGGATTAGTTCATAAGCTATGAAGGGATACCTCTGTTCCAAAAACGTAAAGGGGACTCCAAGTGGGGGGTCTTCAGCATAAGCTTGCAGAATATTTATCCTCTCTTGGACAAAGTCGTTATGGTTTAAACCGAGTTGAGTGATCGTATCTTCTATTCGCGTTTCCAAAGCTGCTGTTAGGCCGTCATTGGGCCTAATTAAGAACGATCTGAAGTCAATGACAAACCAATCAGGTTGGACTAAGAACGGGTCTAGTACATTCTGTGAATTGCCCTTATTTGTATTCACCCTAGCCCGTGCCAAGCGGTAGTTGTTCCACTCATAGGCTAAGTTATGGTCAACAGATATAGGAATGTAGTGGTCAACTGAAGAATGCTCGATTGAATTTGGCCTTATTTGCCGGGGAGTCCACTGAGCTGAATAAGCGCAAATCCCACTATACAAATAATGCAAATCATTGTGGCAATGCTTCCAAAGGTTATTCGCGCGAATCTCTCTGGTTGTTGGTGGTGGGCTCCGCCTGAGAAATGCCCGCCCAGGTCTCCTCACCCGATTATTGA
>JAFBAJ010000042.1 GCA_019247865.1 Acidobacteriota bacterium | reverse complement strand
GGTGCGCGGGTCGTTGTAGATGCGCGCGCCGTTCTGCGAGACGCCGAGATAGACGCGGTCGTAGACGGTCGAGCCCAAATCCTGCGCCGTGATCTTGAAATAGCCGTCGGCGTTCGTGCAGGCGTAGCCCAGAAGCTGTACGGCCAGCCCGCGTCGATCATAAAAAGCGACCGTCGCATTGATGATGCTCATCCCGTTTTCGTCGCGCACAAAGCCATGCACGATAAAGTCCTGTGCGCCCGCGTCCGGCACAGGCACGGCGGCACGCACGCGCTCCTGCTCGACCTCATTGATGATGCCGCGATTGACCGAGAGCTTGTTCGAGAGAGCGACGACGCGCGGGTGGTCTGCGCCGTACTTGAGCGTCAGGCGCGCCTGCTCGCGCTGGTAGAGATTGGTTTTGGCCGCGCGCGCGGTCTGAAAATTTTTCAAGTGCTCGGCGCGCTGCACGTCTGCTCCGGCGATGCCGTTGTTGAGATTTTGATTGATCTCGTCCAGAGTCACCTGTTTGCTGCTTTTCGCCATCTCGAATCTTCTCCTTCACACATTATTTCTTCCCTGCGGGCGCGAAGCTGTTATCGAGGCGGCCGCACCACTGCCGCTCCAGATTTTCCACCGACCCGGCCGGATTCAGGAACGAGTCGAGCAGGATGATGTTATGCCGCTTGAGATACAGTTGACCCAGGATGAGCAGGCAGTGCGTGGCCTGATTGTCGGTCGTGATGTTGATCCAGCCGTAGGTCACGGCCGAGAGCAGCGCGTTGATGAGAGATTCCTTGAACCGATTGTCGCTCACGCGCACGCTCATCCCGATCAGCATCGCCTGCCAGAAGACGAAGTCGTCGAGGAGGTCGCAGTCGCACTGGTTATTGTGAAAGGCTATGTCGTCCAGCGTCAGGATCGTGATGGAGGAGAGCGGAATGCTCCAGCCTCTCTCCAGCAGATTGAGCTGGACTTGATTGTTCGTGAAGAGCACGTTGCCGTTGGCTAAATATTGCCCGAGCCGCTCGTCATCGAGACCGGACTGCGCGGCCGGATCGCCGAAACTGCCGGGCTGTCCGGGAGCACTGATCTGCCCTTTGTGCACGATCATAAAGCCCAGCAGTTGGAGCCACAGTTCGTTCGAGAGCCCGAGATTGAAGATCATCACGGTGGCCGCGATGAAGGTCGGAGAGTCCTGCCGCATGACCATGCCGAGCGACGTGAACTGGTTGCCGACGACCGAGACGGGGCCGAGCGCGACCAGCGAGAGCGCCTGCCCGAGCGGGACGCTGACCACATTCTCGTGAATCTTGATGGCCGGGACTCCGTTCGAGAAGGGCGCGCTGAGCTGGCCTTGCGAGATGCCGCCCGGCGGAAGCGGCAGAAGCTCCACGCGCGGCGCGACGCCGAAGACGACGTTGATGCCGCCGCGCCGTCCGTTTTTGACGCCGTTGGCGGCGGGCTCGTTCGTGCGCGCGCCGTTGTTGCGAATGCGATTGCGCGCGATCTCGATGCCGTCGCCGTGCAGGATAAAGATGCCGCACACGGGCTGTAAATAATCTTGCCCGTTGTCTTCGATCAGGTTGTCGCGCACGATGAGGTTGTCCACGTCCGCGAGCGCGATGCCGCCGTAGCCCATCGCGTCCGTCATGCTGGTGGGAATCTCGACCGGCTTGCGATTGAGGCAATGCTGGATGCGATTGCCGATGATGACGAGATTCTCGACGCTGATAATCTCGTCATCTTTTTCGAGGTCGAAGAAGGCGTCCACGCCGATGCCGTTGCGCCCCATGTTGAAGAGCCGGTTGCGCTCGATCAGAATGTCATGGAGCTGTGCGCCCGCGACCTTCTTCTCGCCCTGCACGATAATCACGCCGCCGCCGACGTGTCCCGGGTTCGGGTCGCAATCCGCTTTATCGTCTCCGACCGGCCACCACGGATCGTAGATGATGATGATCGTGTCTCCGTCCTTTTCGTCCACGCTGCCGAGCGTGATGGCGTCGCCGATGCCGCCGACGATGAGGTTGTTGATGACGCGCACGCGCTCTGAGCCGCCGCCGAGATGGAGGCCGCCCTGCGCCGCGAGCGCGGGCTTGAAGAGACCCGGATCGAGCAACGGCTCAGGCACTTCCACACTATTGAAATACTTGTCGTTCTGGACGATGAAGATCTCATTATTCTCGACCACGCAGTCGTCGCCGGTGAGATAGACCGCGGCCCATTCCGTGCGGAGGTCGTTAATCGCAATCGTGCAGTCGCGGATGTTGAGGTGCTGGCCGACGTGCGCTTCGATGGCGCTGCGGCGCGCGGCGCGGACGAGGAGCTTCTCCAGCGTGATGTCGTGCAGGTAACGCTCCTGCTCGTTGTTGTCATCGCCCGCTTTCGGCAGAGGGCCTTCGAGCAGGATGCCGACGCCGTCCGTGTGCGCCACGACGGCGAGCGTTTCGATGGTGATGTTGTTCGATTCACGGATGTGAATGACCGGAGCTTTGTCGTCAAACCTGATGACGCTGCGATTTCCGCATCCTTTGATGTGGATGTTGTGCCGGTGCTCGATCTTGAGGTGCTCTTCGTAGACGCCGGGCAGCACACAGATTTCGCCTCCGGCATCGGGCAGGTGCTCGATGGCTTTCTGGATGCTGTCGAAGTCGCCGAAGCTGTGCATGCCGTCGCCGACGCGGAAGGTGCAGCAGGTCGAGAGCCGCGTCAGCGGGCGAAAGATGTGGCGGCAGTCTTCGATGTCCTTGCCCGCGAAGGTGATGACGGGATTGTTCCACGTCAAGGTCGCCAAAGGCACGCGATGATACTCGATGCCTGCGGGCGGCTGGTTGTTGATGAGAGGCGACGTGTTCTTAATCTCTCCGGCGCGGACGCTGAAAGTCCAGTAGTCGCCGGGCGTGTAGAGGCCGGGCGTCACGGGCCACTCGAAGTCCAGCTCGATGCCGTCCTGCAGGAGCGTCTTGTTCTGGAAGTCTTCGATCTTGCGTGCGTCGTTCCAGAGGCGGAAGAAGAAGGTGCCGTCCTTGAGCGTCCCGAAAATCTCGTCGGCCGAGCCGGGCGTCGGCAGCAGGAGCCCGCCCGTGTTGCTGTCGAGCGTGGCGCGCGCGCCGTAGGTCATGCGCCAGTAGCCGTAGTCGCCTTCGGGCGCAGGGTCGTACTCGTATGCTTCGAGATAAAAGCTGTTGAGGCCGGAATTGAGTATCGCCTGAAGATTGCCAGTCACAGAGACGCGCTTGCCCGCCGCGCTGAAGAGGCCGCGCCCGACGAGGCCGCCGCCGAACTGCGACCACTTGAACAGAGGCGCGCCGCCCGACTTCACCCGCGCGACTTCGATGCGATACAGATTGTGTTCAAAGCCCGTGTAGCCGCCCGCCGCTTTGACCTCGCAATCGCCGCCGAGCGCGGGAGGCGCGGCCAGCGTGACCGTCAGCTTGCCTTTGTTGTCGAACTTGTCCTGCAGGTCTTTGACGATGCTCTCGCAGGTGTCGCCGTCCTTGAGGCGCATCAGGCGAAAGGCCGAGGCCGTGTGCACGCGCTCGGTCGTATCAACTCCGCCGAGCGCGGGCTCGATCAGCTGCTCGAAGAGCTGGAAGCCGTTCGTCTCTTCGCGCCAGAGTTCGAGAATCACAGCGTCGCGCAGGCGCGGCGAGTTCGGCGGGTTGACCGGAATCGTGCCCGCCGGAGATTGCACCGGCGGTTGCAGGTAGGTCGCGAGGCGTTTGACTTCCGTCGTCGCAGGCGTCGGTCCTGAGAGGCGCGAGAGCAGGCCGTCGGCCCACACGCGCCCGACGCCGACCGTCAGCTCGATCTGGCTGCCCGCCTTGATCTCGGCGCGCGTGATCTTGTAGCTGTCCGGCGCGTCGGCCGGGACGGCGGCGACGTGCGCGCCGATGATGTCCGCAGCGGCGATGTCCTGCCAGTCGTTCGTGATGCGTGTTTGCGCGTTCCAGTCACTGTCCAGGAGGACGCGCCCCTGTTGATGCAACACGCCGCTGAAATTTTCTCGACGCTCATCGCGCCAGTTTGAAAAGTCGCCTCTCATCAGTTTTGTACGCCTCTCAGGTGACAGGAATCATGAGCGGCCTGATGCCGACCGGCATGAACTCTCTGTAGCGGATTTGAAGATTGAGCCATTTGTGCGCGTCGCGCAGAAAGCCGTACGCGCCCATCTCATCGTTATGCGGCCCGCGCTCGCGGATGCGCGCGTCACACGCCAGCGCGAGCTGGCAGTAGGCGTAGTGGCCGCAGACTTCGCTCGTGAAGACGAGCCGCGCCGCTTCGCCGGGGACGGCCGTGAGGCCCTTGACGCAGGCGTAGTTCTGCGGCAGGCGATCCAGCGCCTCGCCGGAAAAGTAGCTGAACTTGAGACAGCCGACCTGATTGTTCCGGGCTTCGAGCGCGTGGACGAAGATGCCGCCCGCGCCGTCTATCGTCTCGACGCGCACGCGCCCCAGAATGGTCGCGCCCTGCACGATGGTCGGCGGCCCCCAATCGCTCGCCGGATTCGTCGCGCTCGAAACCGCGAACGCATCGACAGCGTTGCCGACGCCCTGCCCAGCGTCCACGATGGAGTCGGTCAGGCACAGGCTGTATCCGGCATCGAGCAGAACCGGCCCCGTGATGGTGCGATTGATGACGAGCTCCGGGGTCTGCTTGAACTCCTTCTCCTCGACTGCCTGCTTGAAGCCGTAAGGCTCGAACAGTTTGAGCGCGGGCAAGACGGGCGCGCGCGTGCCGACGGCGTCGAGCTTGCGAAAGCCGCCTGGGTCGAGTGTGCAGTTCAACAGCTCCAGCCGATTCAGCGCCGCGCGCGCGATGAGCGGGTCGCCCGCCGCGTAGTCATCCGTGCGCGCGAGGTACAGACCTTCGAGGCGGACGGTCAGCTTCTCCATCGCCGCGTCAAAGACGCTCTGCTCGTTCGGATCGGCGGTCGGGCTCACGACGTTGA
>JAFBAJ010000011.1 GCA_019247865.1 Acidobacteriota bacterium | reverse complement strand
CTTGCCGTAGCCGGTCGAGCCGCGCACGTTCGGCGCGAGGATCGCGTAGCCGCGCGAGACGAAATACTGAAAGATCGAGCTGAAGGACGGCTGCGCCTGCCCTTCGGGGCCGCCGTGGACGTTGATGATGACGGGCAATCCTTCATCTTTCAATGTCATTTCGGTCGTGAAATATTTTGCCGCTTCTCTCGCCTGCGCCGCTGTTAATAGCTGATCCAGGTTTACGGACAGGTTTACAGTTTGACCTGGCTTCAGCCCAACCGATTGACCCGGCCCATTAGGTTTGTAATACCAGGCCGGAATCTCGCGGCCGTCAAAAGTTTTGTAGCGGATCAGTTCCGGCTCGACAAAGGATGAGCGCGGGATGCCCGCGAGCGAGCTGTGCGTGACCTGCTGGAGCTGGCGGCTCTTGAGGTCATAGATCCACACGTCTGAAGGATTGCGCGAGCTGTTGAAGGTAAAGGCCAGCACGTTGCCGTCTCGCGCCCCTTCGCCCGTCATGTCTCTGGAAAATTCGAGGCCGCTGACGAGGCCCTTGGCGGGCAGCTTGACGGGAGCCTCTTTCGCGCCGATGGCGGTGATCAGAGGCTTGCCGTCCGTGTCGAGCCGGCGGATGAAAAGCTCGCTGAAGCCGTCGCGGTTGATCGTGTACGCGAGGAGCCCGCCGTCCGGCGACATCTCGATGGACTCCAGGTCCCATTCGGTGTTGTCGATGATGTCGACACGCTTGCTCTGGAGATCCATCTGCGCGAGCGAATAGAACTCGCGCTTATCGTTGGTCCCGAAAAAGATCGAATGGCCGTCCGGCGAAAAGCGCACGCTGCCGAACTGCGCCGCGCCCTCGTGCGGCGTGAGGTGCGTCGCCTGTTTCGTCGTCAGGTCGACGAGGTAGAGATCGTTGTCGAGGCTCAACTGTTCGTTATCATGCGAGACGATCAGCTTCTTGTTATCGAAAGACCACGCGACCGCATCGTTCGAGCCGTCCTGTTGATAGACCAGCTCTTCGCGCCCCGTCGCCACTTCCATCACGTACACGTCAAAGAAATTCCGGTCGCGTTTGTTCGAGGCGTAGCTGATCCACTTGCCGTCATGCGACCAGCCGCCGAAGTTGTGCCGTACTTTAGGGTCCGCGGTCAGCGCCTTGATCTGCGCGCCGTCTGGCGACATCCAGTAGAGCTGCGCGTTCTCGTCGCCGCCGCGCGCTTTGCCGAAGAGGAGCCCCGCGCCGTCCGGCGACCAGGTCACGAAATCCACGCGATCCTCGTAAAAGGTCATCTGCTCAGGCCAGCCGCCGTGCGAGCCGATCATCCAGACCTGCGGCGTGCCCGTGATGTTCGTCAGAAAGGCCACACGCTTGCCGTCCGGCGAGAGCGCGGGCGTCGACGAGCTGCGGATGTTGAGGTAGCGGTCAATGCCGTACGGCTCCTTCGCCTTCTGCGCCAGACCGACCGCGCACGAGCAGAGAAGCATGAAAGTTATGCTGATAAGTTTTCGCATGTCAGAAGCCTTTTATGATGTGTGGTCGTGGACGATGCGCCAGCCGTCCGTGGTGCGGCGGAAGATGAGCGTGAAGCGTCCGTGCGGAGAATCCCCTGCGCGCGTCAGCCGCCAGCGGCCGAGCGCGACCGCGCCGTCCTCGCCGATTGGCCTGACCTCCAGCTCCGTGAACTCCAGCACTCCCATCTTCTCGCGCGAATCGTAGTTCTTCTTGTAACGGTCGAGCACGGTCTGCCAGCCGCGCGTCACATTATCGCCGGAGACGAAAACCGTCTCGTCCGACTTCGCGTAGCCCTTCATGAAGCCTTCGATGTCGCCGCGATTCCAAGCCTGCACCTGCTCGTCCAGCACAGTCCGCACGGCCTGCTCTGTCTGCTCGTTCTTCATCGCGCCCTCAGCCATCCCGGCATGATCCTGACGCTGGCATCCCGCGAGCAAGACGAAGACCGCCAGCACAAGCGAGATCAAAAGGAGATGATGTCTGAGTTTCATGCTCATTAATGCCACAGAGGCACAGAGACACAGAGGTTAAGACTAATCTCAAATCTTAAATCTTAAATCTTAAATTTCTCCGTGTCTCCGTGTCTCTGTGGCAGATTTCAGAAGTAGCGATAATGGCCCGTAATGTGCCACGAAAAGAGCACATTTTCAATCCGCGCGCCGCCGCCGATGTTGTGGACGATGAGATAGCGCCCGGCCTCCGGCGACCAGAGGTTCGTCACGATGCCGATGTGGTCGACGCCGCCGCCCAAATCCCACGTCACGAGGTCGCCCGGCAGATAATCGGCAGCGCTCTCAGTCGCGGGCTGCTCCTTGCCCTGTCGCTTGAAATAGGTTTGCAGGTTCGGGACGCGGCGATGATCTATGTTCGAGTCGGGCCTGCTGAGTCCCCACTTGGTCGGATAGGCTTTGAAGCTGCGCTGCATGTCTTCGTGCACCTCCTTCTGGAGGTCTACGCCGCCCTTGCGAAAAGCGCGGATCACGACATCCGTGCAGACGCCTCTGTCCTGCGGCACGTCGCCGCCCGGATATTCCAGCTTGACGTAAGCGGGGTCGTAATAGAGCGTGTAGCCCGGCTGCTCAATCGCGCCCGCGAGCATCTGCTTCAAAGTGGGCGGAGCGTTGTCCGGCAGCGGCTTCGTCTCCGTGCTCAGGAGCCGCGCCTGCCCGGCGATCCGGCGCACGACGCTGCGCTGGAAGGCGATGGCGATAATCGAGACCAGGCCCAACACCGCCAGCAGCACGTAAACTCTTTTGCTCAGCTTCATCGCAACATCCTTCTTTAAGCCACAGAGGACACAGAGAGAGCACAGAGGAAATTAGTATATCAAAAAGAATGTCTTTCTCTCTCTGTGTCCTCTGTGCCCTCTGTGGCTAATCCTGATTTTGTAGCCACGCGCGCACGTCCTCGCGCATGGCGGGCACGATCTCATGTCCCGCCTCAGGATAGCTTTTGACTTCGACCTCAGCCGCGCGCTCTTTGAGCTGCGCGCCGTAATCGGCGACGCGTGCGGGCGGATAGAACTCGTCCGCTTCGCCGTGCAGGTAGAGCACGGACGCATCGGTCACAGCATAGCTCTCATTCGTCGTCCAATCTCCGGGCAGTCCGCCGCAGATGCCTGCGACGCCGCGCAGGATTTTGGTGTGCGTGAAGGCAAAGCGAAAGTTGAGCGCGCAGGATTGCGAGAAGCCGAGCAGGAACACGCGCGATGGATCGGCGACGCCTTCGCTGACGAGCGTCTCGATTAGATCGAGCAGCGCGCTCTGATGCAGCGCGACAGACTCTTCCGGCCTGTAATTCGTCAGCCAGCCGAAGCCGAAACGCAACGGGCCGCCCACTTCCTTAGGCTCCTTCATGTGTTGATGAAAGCCTTGCAGCGAAGCGACAGCGAAATCTTCCGGCGACATCTGCCGCGCCTCGCGCATCATCTGCCGCTTGTTCGCGCCGTAGCCGTGCAGCCCGATCAGCAAAGGGCGCGCGCCCTCTCCCGGCACATGCAGGTCGTAATAGAGCTTGATCTCGGCTTTCAGCGCAAAGTCCTCTTTGTCTGTGTAATCTATTTTACTCATGCAGATAATCTACAATTCTGATTTGTATGGATTTCCAAGCCAATCGGATTCTTGGGTTTGTTTCCATGCATCAAAATGTGAGGGCTGGAAATTCCGTAACGATAGATGCTTAATCTTATTGATAACATCAATGATAGGTCGTCTTACTTTTTTGTCATCAATCTTTATGTATGGGTTAGCAATTGCATAGTCAAACAATCTATTAAGTAATTGAGGCTTAGGGAGGCCATAGTTCAGGTTTTCTTTAAATAATTCGCTTAGTGGATCACGCTCCCTCCCGAATCTTTTTCGGCAATCAGCTATCTCTTCATGACTAAACTGGTAGCGATTGTCGCACGTTTCAGTCATTCCTTGCGTAATCTCTGTATCAGTAAAATTGTCAAATTCAATATTCTTTTCCCATATATGGATGTACTCTTCTTTTGTAATAGTTCTCTTCGGATTCCACTTTGAAGGTGTGCCGTATGCGAGTTTCCTCTTTAAAGCTTCAGCATTATTTTCGTTATCGAGTACAACAAAAACGATTGTTTGCAGAGAGCCATAATGATCAATTAACCGTATTAAATTTCTAAGCTCTCCGATACCCTTGATATTCATCACGGCAATCCGTAGTTTTGAGAAAGAAGGCGGCAAAAGGTCTTCGGCTAAACGTGGAAATTGTTCCTCCTCTCCATCACCCTCGACTACGAGAATTAGTCTGGGGCGCGGATTTACGCCATATCGATTTGATAGAAATTCTAAGAACTTCAAATCATTCCTCGGTATCCCCTCTCCCCAAAACAATTCTTTATCTTCTGGTGATCTATCAAACTCATAATGCCTTTTCCCGGTGAGATCTTCATGAAAAAGGTTTAAAATTTTCTCCATGGTTC
>JAFBAJ010000545.1 GCA_019247865.1 Acidobacteriota bacterium | reverse complement strand
GCCGTCCTGCAACTTGACGGCCTCTTTGCCCGCATCAATGCCGTCGCGAAAAGCCTTGTCGCGCTCGCCGTCGCTGGACGCATGCGTCGCCACGTAATACTCGAACTTCGCCAGCCGCCACACCGCGTCATAGTTGTTGAAGTCGAGCGTGTGAGCCTGTCTCGCCTGAGTCACGGCCTCACGCGCGCGCGCCATATCCTCGCGCTGTGCGTAGAGCTGATCGGCCTGCGCGATGAGGCTGGCCGCGGACTGCGGGCTCGCCACATTATTGGGCTCCGCTGTCTTTTGAGATTGGCAGGAAGATAAAAGACAGATGAGCGATGCTATCAACGCCAGGCAACTGAATCTCATGGCTGCTCTCTCCCGCTGAATTTTTAAGAAAAGATAGACCGGCAAACGGCTTTCATCTTAAACTTAATGTGTGATGAAAATAAAGACAGCGCGGCTGGAGCTGATCGCAGGGACGCCGGAGCTGGCACAGGCTGACCTTGAGAACCGCGCGCGTTTCGCGGAGCTGCTCGGGGCGCGTGTGCCTGAAGATTGGCCGCCGCCGCTCAACGACCGAGACTCGCAGCAATGGGTCGTGCGCTATCTCGCAGAGCATCCGGACGGCGTGGGTTGGTCGATCTGGTATTTCGTGCTGCCGGAGAGCGTGGCGGGCGAGCGCATCGCCATCGGCAACGGCGGCTTCAAGGGCTTGCCCGCGCCGGACGGCACGGTCGAGGTCGGCTATTCGGTGATGGAAGAGTTTCAGAAACGCGGCTACGCGACCGAAGCCGTCGGCGGCCTCATCCGGTGGGCCTTCTCGCACACGCCGGTCGCGCGCGTCATCGCCGAGACCTATCCTGAACTCCAGAAATCCGTCCGCGTGATGTTGAAGAACGGCCTCGTCTTCATCGGCGATGGTTCCGAACCGCGCGTTATTCGCTACGAGCTGACACGGCAAGCTTTTGAAACACAGCGCCGCCCCGACGAGTGATGCTTAGTGAACTTGCAGGTTGTTGGCGGCAGGGACATCACCGCTTGTCCCAAAAGGGACGGCCATAAATCCCGATATGCTGCCTTGCACATAAAAGATTCCCGTTGAATCACGCCAGAGAGCATGGTCTGTCTTCCCGTCGCCGTCGTAATCGCCGGGGACCGCCACATCAGCGAAGGCCAGGCCGAAGGCGAGCACGTGGAATGAGTTATCGGAGCTATTGACCCAGTACCATCCCGCATTAGTGTTGAGCCAGATGGCATAGTCTGTCTTCCCATCTCCATCAAAGTCTGCGGGGAAAACCGCATTGCCGCTAAAAATGGCGAAGGTTTGTACCTGCAAGCCTCCGTCAGAGCTTCTCAACACATAGTACGTCTGTGCCGGTGTGCTGGTGGTTTTGCGAAAGACAGCCACATCCGCCTTGCCGTCACCATCAAAATCCCCACGCGTGCCAAAGTCCGTCGTCGCGTTGCCAAAGGTCACAGCCATGAAGCCGAGCAGACTGCGCTGCACGTACCACGTCAGCGTGCCTCCGACGTTGCGCGTCACAGCCGGGTCAGCTTTACCGTCTCCATCGAAATCCTGTGTGACTTTAGGATCATCTCCTGCCTGGCCGAAGGGGACGGCCCTGAGCGCTTCGTTCGAGCTTTGCAGAATATAGAAAGTACCTTGACGCCAGACGGCGATGTCCCACTTCATATCTCCGTCATAATCGCCGGGCACGAGGAAGTCCGTCCCACTAAGGCCCCAGGGCTGGCTCTTAAAGCCGGCGCTGCTCTGTTGCAGATACCAGTTCCAGGTGTTGCTGGCGGAGCGCACGACTGCATAATCAGTTCTGTTGTCTCCGTCGAAATCAAACACTGCTCGCTGCGGCACGGCAGTGGCGTTGGAAAAACAGAGAAAGAGGAAGGCGAGCGACAGTATGGGACGCGACATACGAGAATTCTCCTCGGTGTAACCGCAGCGTTATCGTGATAGTGGCTCAAAATGTTAAGAATGTAAAATCAATCATGCCTCCGATGTTGGATGAAAAAGGTCGTGTTAATATTGCTTTGTGATGAGGTTCTGGAAACAGAGGCCGCCTAAGATGCTGCTGCTGGTGGCGGTGATGCTGGTGCTGCTCGCGTTGCTGGCGACGCTGCAATATCGTTGGCTGGGGCAGGTCAGCGAGGGCGAGCGCGAGCGGATGCAGGCTTCCGTCTCGGTGGGCGCGGCGCGATTCAGTCAGGACTTCAATCGTGAGATCACGCGCGCCTTTCTGAGCTTTCAGAT
>JAFBAJ010000514.1 GCA_019247865.1 Acidobacteriota bacterium | reverse complement strand
CTACGCGACGATTCTCCAGTCGCTGCTCGCGGCCAAAGGGATCGAGAGCGCGCCGGCCATCGTCCGCGCGGACACGGCGCTCTGGTTTCCCAAAGTGCCGTCCATCATGTACTTCAATCACGTGATTCTCTATCTGCCGAGCCTGCAGATCTACCTCGACGCGACCAACCCGAACACGCCCTTCGGCGTCCTGCCGCTGAACGAAGCGGGCAAACAGGCTTTTCTCGGAGGCGCGCAGACGGGCGTCGTCTCGATCCCGCGCGGCACGCCCGAAGAGAACCGGATCAACAGCGAGGTGAAGCTCTCCATCCTCGCGGACGGAGGTCTCAAGGCGACCTCTACGGCCTCTTATCAGGGGCGGATGGAGCTGATCTTTCGTCCGGTCTTCGCAGACGTTAAGCCGGAGGTTTCGAGCGAGACGGTCAAGCTCGTCCTGGCTGCCTTCGGTCACAAGGGGACGGGCCGTTTCGTCAACGTCGGCAACGCGCATCAGACGGGCGAAGCCTTTAAGCTGCAGGCGGAGTTCGAGCTGACGGACGAGGTCAAGCTGCCCGGCCCGGCTTCGCTGGCGATTCCCGCCGGGCTCGATTTCAGCGACATCGGAGACCTCGCACGGCTCATCGCGCCGGAGAAGCGCCGGACGACGCTTCTGGCGGGCGCGTACCACGTCACACAGCAGTTCAGCCTCGCCTTCCCGCAGGGCATCAACGTCACGACCGTGCCGACCGGCATCAATTTCGAGAACGCGGCCGGCTCTTACCTGAGCAGCTACAAGAACGAGAACGGCACGGTCACGATCCGGCGCGAGCTGGTCGTGAAAGAGGACTTGTACGGGCCGCAGGAATACCCTGCCTTCCGCGAGCTGATGATGAAGTGCGTGGAGGACGCGAAGGCGCAGCTCGGCTACGGCCCGTCGAAAGATTATCAGCCTGCGGAGGCGGCGAAGGTGGCCGCGAGCGGCTCCGCGCCCAAACGAGAGCCCGCCGATAAGGAGCTGACTTTAGAGAGCCTGCTCAGCCTCGCCCCGGAGGCGGAGAAGCTGACGCCCGCGCGCGCCGAGCAGCTTGAGAAACAGCTTGAAAGCGACCCGGCAGACATCAGGACGCGCGCCCTGCTGCTCTCTTATTACGGCGAGCTGCCGGAGACGGACGCTAAGCACCAGGCCCGGCTCCGTCACAGAAAGTGGCTCATCCTGAACCGCCCGGACGTGGACCTGAGCCTCATCGGCTTTCTCCCTTCGGAGGGCGCTGAGTACGAGGAAGTAAAGGCGATCTGGCTGGAACAGACCCGGCTCAGGAAGGATGAGCCGGAGCTGCTTTTTCAGGCGTCGCGATTTTTCCGGGAGGGCGAGCCGGAACTGGCTCTGCAACTGCTGGAGCAGTGCCAGCAACTGGAGCCCGCGAATTACAGGTGGGCCGGAGAGCTCGGCGACCTGTACGCATCCCTGGCGGAGAGCAAAGAGGGCGCGGAGAAGTCCGGCCTCACGACACGCGCGCTTGAACAGTACGAGAAGGCGATCACGCTCAACAAGCAGGAGCGTTCGCACCAGCGCGACCGTGACCGCGCCTCGCTCCTGCGCCACGCGGCCGAGACGGCTTTTGACGCCGCGCAGCTTGAGAAGGCCAAGTCCTACGCGACCGAGCTGCTGCTGGAGTACGGGCACGACCTGACGGCCTACTCCTATTCGGACGCGGCGCATTACGGCAACATCATACAGGGCCGCATCGCGCTGCGCGAAGGCGACCTCGCCAAAGCCAAAGAGCACCTGCTCATCGCCGGACGCACGCCGAAACTGGCCGGGCGCACCTTCTTCCTCCCGGACACGAATCTCGTGCGCGAGCTTTTCGCCAGGAAAGAAAGGGATGCCGTCCTCGAATACCTGCAACTGTGCGAGGGTTTTTACGAGCACAAGCGCAAGCTCTTCCAGCGGTGGGAACAGATGATCCGCAAAGGTCAGACGCCGAGCTTTAATCTCTACGAATAGCAAAGCAGATTTAGCCACAGAGGACACAGAGCACACAGAGACAAATATTTTAATCTCTGTGTCCTCTGTGTCCTCATGTGGCTAATGTTTTAGATTCTCTCTAAAACTTCCTGCCGCAGGTCGCTCTCGGCGTTGCCGGTGTTGAGCGTGGTCGCGGGCTCGAAGAGGAGGACGTGCGTTTCTTCGGGCGCGACGGGGCGATGCTCTACGCCGTGCGGAACGATGATGAATTCGCCCTCTTCGACCCACACGTCGCGGCCGCGAAATTCCATCCGCATGCGCCCCTTGACGACCAGGAACAGCTCGTCCTCGGTCTCGTGATGATGCCACACGAACTCGTCCTTGAACTTGACCAGCTTGACCATCTGGCCGTTCAGCTCGCCGACGATCTTGGGCTCCCAGTGGCCGCTGAAGCGCGACAGCTTCTCGTTAATGTTGACCTTGTCCATCCTTTTAATCCTTCCGGTTAATCTTGAGCCTTGTAGATGCGCAGGCAGATGAGCGCGACGCCGATGGCCGCGAACAGCGCCGTCAGGATGAGCAGTTGCGTCGCCGAAAAAAGATACTTGCTCCGTTTGAAGAGGAGCGACACGCGCGTCTCCTGCGCGAGTGCGTAGACGGCGTGGAGCAGGAAGAAGAGGGCTGTCGCAAAGCTTCCCAGCGCGAGCCTCAGCAGGTAACTTTGCGTGTGTCTTCGAGCCGCCTGCGCCTCCCGCTGTCCTTGCTCGGGCCGTGCTTCGATGGAATCCGAGCTGTGACATTGTGGACACCTGAGCGGCCATGTTTGCAGTTGATGGCCGCAGCTTCGGCACACGTATGGAGAGAGCGTTTCCATTACTCTTTATCTTCCTGCGCGGTCGCGCTCACGCGCCGCCCTGCGACCGAATAATTTCCGCTCACGATGAGCGCGACGGCTTCCGCGTAGAGACGATGTTCTTCCTTTAAAATCCGCGCGGCCAGCGTATCGGGCGTGTCGTCGTCCAGGACGGGCACGACCGCCTGTGCGACGACGGGGCCGCCGTCCAGCGTCTCGTCCACAAAATGCACTGTGCAGCCTGAGAACTTGACGCCGTGCCGGATGGCCTGCGCCTGCGCTTCGAGGCCGGGAAAAGATGGCAGCAGGCTCGGATGTATGTTGAGGATGCGCCCGCGAAAGGCTTCGATGAATTCGGGCGAGAGCAGGCGCATGTAGCCCGCCAGGCAAACCAGCTCGACCTCTTGCGCGCGAAGAGCGGCGGCGATTTCGCCGTCATGCTCGACGCGGCTGCGCCCGCGCCGCTCGATCAGCAGCGTCTCCAGTCCCAGCTCGCGCGCGCGCACGAGCCCCGCCGCGCTGCTCTGGTCGCTGATGACGACCGCGATCACAGCCCCCGGAATGCGCCCCGCGCTGACCGCTTCAGCCAGCGCGACCATGTTCGAGCCGCGCCCCGAAATCAGAATCCCAATTCGCTTCATATCAAAGGATTTTAAGCCACAGAGGACACAGAGCGCACAGAGAAAATAAATCTGATTTAACCCTCTGTGCTCTCTGTGTCCTCTGTGGCTAATCTTTAAATATCTGGTTCAGATGATGCTTGAGATGTGCGATGTAATCGCGGATCAGATATTCGAGCGTCGTCGGCTCGTGCTCGCTGACGGTCTGCCAGGCGATGCGTTGCAGGCTGTGTCGCGCGCGCGGTTTCGTCAGTTGTTCTTCCGGCACATGCGAGACGACGTGATGCAGGTGCTCGTTGTAGGCTCGCCACAGCTTGACGAGCTTGGGCCAGGCGGCCTGTTGGTAATGCTGCGACGCGACCCACTCTTCCTGCTCGTAGCCTGGAAACAGCAGGTCTTCGGTGAACTGCGCGCGGACAAAGCGCTGGTGGTTGTTGGCCGCCGAATCGATGAGATGTCCGACGATCTCTTTGGGCGACCACTTGCCCTCGGCCGTGCGCCGCTCGCTCTCCTCTTCCGTCAGCTTCAGCAGCCGCGCCGCGCCCGTCAACACCGTCTCACGAAAATCTTCGAGCGCATCTAACATTGATCTTATCCGATCAGAACTTCGCCACTGCCTTCCGTCACGCGCCCGATCTCGTAGCAGGCTTCGCCGCGCGCCGCGAGATGCGACTGAATCGCCTGCTTGTCTTCAGCCGAACAGATGACGACCATGCCTGCGCCCATGTTGAAGGTGCGGTACATCTCCGCGTCGGGGACGTGGCCGATTTCCTGCATCAGTTTGAAGACCGGCAGCACGGGCCAGGTGTCGCGCGCGATGGTGACGCCGACGCCTTCGGGCAGGATGCGCGGAATGTTCTCCGTCAGGCCGCCGCCGGTGATGTGCGCGAGACCTTTGATCTGTCCCGTGTCGAGCAAGCCTTCGAGCGCGTGCAGGTAACTGACGTGCGGCTTGAGCAGTGTTTCTCCAACCGTTTCGCCGAGCGCGTCGAGATGTGTGCTCGCGTCATGCCCCGCGACCTCGAAGAAGAGCTTGCGCGCGAGCGAGTAGCCGTTCGTGTGCAGGCCGACCGAGGGCAGAGCGAGCACTGCGTCGCCCGCCGCGATTCTTTTCCCGTCGATCACCTGCTGAAGGTCAACGATGCCGACGATAAAGCCCGCGACATCGTATTCGCCCTCGCCGTAAAAGCCGGGCATCTCGGCCGTCTCGCCGCCGAGCAGCACACAGGCGTTCTCGCGGCAACCGTCGGCGATGCCTGCGACGATGCTCGCCACCGTCTCGGGCGCGAGCGTCCCCGTCGCGATGTAATCCAGAAAGAAGAGCGGGCGCGCGCCCTGCACCAGAATGTCGTTGACGCAGTGGTTGACCAGATCGCGCCCGACCGTGTTGTGGATGCCCGTCTCAAAAGCGACTTTGAGCTTCGTCCCGACGCCGTCGGCCGAAGCGACGAGCACCGGCTGGCTCAGGTTTGGAAAGGCCGCGTCGAACATCCCGCCGAAGCTGCCGATCTCGGTCAGCGTGCGCTCATTAAAAGTCTGCTGCGCCAGCCGCTTGATGCGCTCCTTCGCCGCGTTCGCCGCGTCAATCGAAACGCCCGCATCGCTGTAGGTGATGGGTTTGTTCATAAAATTCGTGCTTAGTTCTTTGTGCTTTGTTCTTTGATTTCTGCTCAAGCTTGAATGATAAAATTCAAAATCGCACAGCGTGCAAAGAACAAAGCACAAAGAACTAAGTACCGCTTTTATTGTCCCTGTCCTAACGAATAACCGGGCTGGCCGTCAAAGTTGTAGAGGTTTTCGGTCTT
>JAFBAJ010000498.1 GCA_019247865.1 Acidobacteriota bacterium | reverse complement strand
AAGCATTGCCTGACGAATCCACGGCGATGCCGCGGCCCTCATCATTGCCGCTGCTGCCCAGATACGTGCTGTAGACGAGCGAGGCCGTGCCGGAGAGGTTCGGGTTGAGCTTCGTCACGAAGGCATCCCCAAAGAGGCCGCCCTGATATGTCTGATACTGGTTAAGGAGCGGAAAGTTGGTTGAACTGGTGTTGCCCGTCACATAAACATTGCCTGACGAATCCACGGCGATGCCGCGGCCAAAGTCACCCATGTTGCCGCCCAGATACGTACTGTAGAGGAGCGAAGCAGTGCCGGAGAGATTCGTGTTCAGTTTCGTCACGAACACATTCCCAGCGCCGTCACCCTGATATGTCTGATACTGGTTGAGCGTTGGGAAGTTGATTGAATAGGTGTAGCCAGTCACATAGGCATTGCCGACTGCATCTACCGCGATACCGTAGCCATAGTCACTACCGCCGCCGCCCCCCAGATAAGTCGAATACGCCAACACCGGATCAATCACCAGCCGCTGCGTCCGGTCATATGCGCCAACCTTGAAGCCCACTTTCCGCTTTCCCTTCATCACGTATCGGCACTCCACCGCTCGCCGCTCTCCATCCACCTCCTGATATACCACCGGCCTGTGCTGCCGCACCTCTCCGCTCGCCGTCTCCAACAACAGGTCGCCGCTGCTTGACTCTATCTTCAACCCCCTCACGCCCTTGAAGCCGAGCACGATCCGCCGTGGGTCTGCCCCCGGCGCGACCTCGAAGTCATACTCCAGACTCTGCTGCTGCCCATAATAGAGCAGGTCGATGCCCGGATAGACCGACGCGTACCGGACCCGCTCGTACTGCGCCACGTCTCCGTGCCACTGCTGCGGGTCGTTGCCGATGAAGTAGTTCGTCCGCGCGCTCATCTCATGCTCGCCCGTGACGACAGGCAAGCGGTTCGCGCCCTGCAACTTCATCCGCACGACGCTCACGGATGGAGCGTGCAGCGTCAGGACGGCTTCGGTCTTAGTGAGAAAGAGCGTGGAGGCTGAACTGCGAGAGAGATACTTGACCTCTTTGCCCACTTGCCCGCGATTCTCTTCAAAGCGCAGGGGCAGTTGGTTGTAAGCCTTGCTGACGCGCGCCTTCGTCGCTTCGTCCACCGCGCCCGTTTTCGGCGTGCTCTTTGCGGTAGAGGTGGCACGACGAGCGTGGCTCGGACGGGTTGTGCTCTGGAGCACACCGGCGACGAGCAGCGAGAATGCAAGGAGATAGACGATAGGTTTGCGGTGTGTGATTGAGGATAACATGCGAGACCTTCTTTCCAATTCCCACAAGCTGTTTAGATGAGGCGTAAGGATGTCAACTACAGTTGTTTACCTTGACGATGAGCGAAGCATACACCCGCTGATTTCTTTAATCAATGACATTTCCAGTAGTGGTTCAGTTTCAAAAAGCAGTTCACGCCAAGGGGCAAAGACGCAAAGAAAAGCACGCATCCCTTTCTTTGCGTCTTTGCGCCTTCGCGTGAAATTTCTCTATAATCCCCTTTTCTTTACGCGGAGAATAAACAAACTGTGAGCATCGAAGAGATTATCGAACAGAACGATCAGACGCGCGCCCGCCGCGAGCACCTCGAAGCCCTGCGCCAACTCGTCGGCAACGTCTATCCGAACAAATTTCAGCGCACACGCGTCACCGGCGACGAAGACACCGTGACCGCGATCATTAAACACGAAGAGATCAGGAAGCACGTGCCGCAGCTCGAAGCGGAACAGAAGCCGACGCCCGAACAGCTCGAAGCCGCGAACGCGTTGCTCAACAACTTCAAAGTCCGCATCAGCGGGCGCATCTCGACGCCGCCGCGCGTGATGGGCAAAGCCGCGTTCGTGCATCTCTCCGACGGCGTCTCGCGCCTGCAGATTTACGCGCGCAGGGATGATCTCAAGGCTATCCACAATGACGACGGCGCGCCGATTGAAGAGGGCTGGCAGGTCTTTCAACTGCTCGACCACGGCGACTTCATAGGCGTGGACGGCTACCTCTTCGTGACCCGCACGGGCGAGCTGTCCGTGCATGTGCATGAGCTGCAATTTCTCTCGAAGGCCATGCTGCCGATGCCGGACAAGCTGCACGGCATCGCCGACCCGGAGATACGCCAGCGCCAGCGCTACGCAGACCTCATCGCGGGCAGTCTGAAAGTCGAGCGCGAAGCGGGCGAGCTGACGCCGCGCGAGGTCTTTGAGCTGCGCTCAAAGGTCATCCGCGAGATGCGCCGCTACCTGGACGAACACGGCTACATCGAAGTCGAGACGCCGATGCTCTCGCCCAAAGCGACCGGCGCGGCCGCGCGTCCCTTCAAGACGCATCACAACGCCCTCGACATAGACCTCTACGCACGCATCGCGCCCGAACTTTATCTCAAGCGCCTCGTCGTCGGCGGCTTTGAAAAAGTCTACGAACTGAACCGCAATTTCAGAAACGAAGGCATTTCTTACAAACATAATCCCGAATTTACGATGCTGGAATTTTACTGTGCATATATGAATGCGAACGGGATGATGGATTTCTGCGAAGAGTTAATGCGGGCGACGGTTAAAAATGCGACGGGCGACCTATGTACGCGATTCGAGGGTAATGAGATTGATTTTTCAAAATTTGAAAGATTAACAATGAAGCAAGCAATTGCTAGACATTGGCGCTTGAACGTACTGAATGACGAGATTTTTGAAGAGAGGTGGTTAAATGACTCAGCGAAGCTAAAAAGACTTTATATATTTGAAGCACTTTTGCATGCAGTTAAAGTAAGTCAGCCTCTTATTGCGGCTGATGGAAGTCACTCAATGGAATGGCATC
The DNA here is from genome assembly GCA_019247865.1 of Acidobacteriota bacterium. GTDB lineage: Bacteria > Acidobacteriota > Blastocatellia > Pyrinomonadales > Pyrinomonadaceae > JACMLC01. The sequence goes on along the minus strand of JAFBAJ010000498.1, from coordinate 2,764 downwards.
GCAATCGCCAAGCTGAATTTGAAAGCAACATTGAGAACGAAAGGAAAGACGAAATTTGGAGAAAAAGTCTAACTTATATTGACTCAATCCCTTCAGCACAAGAAGCGGAAGGGTTAGGCATAGCTGACTTTGCATATATGACTTTGCAGTATGGGTATAAGCAACTTAACAGCTTCGATTCTGATGACAGAAGAGATGCTTTTATTATAGAAAAGTTCTTTGAAAGAGTTGCTGAAAAAAATTTAATTCAGCCAACATTCATTACGGATTTTCCAAAGGTAATCTCTCCGCTCTCTAAAGCTTCGCCCGCGAACCCGGCCGTTGCCGAACGCTTTGAGTTGTTCATCGCGGGGATGGAGTGCGCGAACGGCTTTTCGGAGTTGAACGATCCGGTCGAGCAGTACGAGCGGTTTCTGGAGCAGGCGCAAGCCAGAGAGCGCGGCGACGAGGAGGCGATGGTGTTGGATGAAGATTACATCCGCGCGCTCTCTTACGGCATGCCGCCCGCCGCAGGCATAGGCATCGGGATTGACCGGCTGGTCATGCTCATCACAGGACAGCGCAGCATCCGCGACGTGATCCTCTTCCCGCACATGCGGCCGGAGCGGAAGGTTGCGGAAGAAGAAGAAGAATAAAGAAGTCTCACGCAAAGGCGCAAAGACGCAAAGAAAGGCAAGCATCTCTTTCTTTGCGTCTTTGCGCCTTTGCGTGAGACCTGTTTTTGGAACATTCGGCGCGGCCGGGTGTCTAATGAATCGTCTGTTCGGTTGAAACACGAAAAGGCGGCCGGCACATCTCCTGCCCGAGAGCGCGCTCTCATAGATGTGCCGGCCGCCGCTTTATTTAGTCGCTATTTCCGTGCGGACATCGCTGTGATCTCATCACGCGCGGCTTCGAGGCGTGCGTTGCCGCCCGTGCGCTTGAGCGCCAGATCGAGCACTTCCAGCCCGCGGTCGGCTTTGCCCGTCACGGCGTAGGCGCGTGCGAGCGCGATTGCCGCGTCGACGTGATCCGGCTGGACGGTCAGGGCGCGCGTCCACTCGCTGATGGCGAGATCTGCTTCGTCGCGCGCGGCGTAGAGCTGGCCGAGGTTGTAGCTCGCCTCCGCGTAACGAAAGTTCTGCTGCTTGATCGCCAGCACGAGCGCATCGTACGCCTCGTCGAGCTGCCCGCGTTCGAGCAGCACAACGCCCAGGTTATTGAGCGCGCGCGGATAATTGCCCTGCCGCATCTCGATGGCTGTGTGATAAGCCTCAATCGCGTTCGCTCCGTCGCCGAGCCGCGCCAGCCCGTTGCCGATGTTGTAATAGCTGGCCGCGTCCAGATTCGTCGCGTCGAGCATCGCACGCAGCTCCGCGACCGCCTCTTCCCTGCGATTCAGGGCGACCAGGTAATCCACCAGCGTGCGCTGCAAACGGACACGCTCGATCTCAGTTTTGGCTTCCTTGATCTGTGCGCGCAGGAGTGTGATGCGATCCGTGCGGCCGTTGCTTGCAGGTTTGGGAGCAGCGGCGGAAGCATCTTCTTTGTCCGTCTCCGGCGACGGCGCAGGAGTCACTTCATTCATGACAGCCGAGCTGTCATCGCTCTCTTTGCCGCTGTCCGCCTCTGTTGCCGCCGGAGCCCTGCGCTCGCGCGTCTCGGTCTGCGCCGATGCGACGACGGCGCAGCAGGCGAGCAGGAGCAGGAGGCTCAAAGTCAGGCTCAGATAATTTTTTAATAAGCTGAAATAGGATTGCATCGTCTTCTCCAAAACTCTTTATGGCCGGCCCGCGCCCTTTAAGACCGGAGCCTGCCGGGCGGCGGGCGCTTTCTCACGCGCGCCGGGAACGTATGAGAGGATCGTGCCGCCGAAGCCGACGGCCCAGCCGCGCGCGCGCCCCGCGAAAGAGATGCGGTCGAGCGGGTGCGTCGTGCCCGTCTGCTCTTCCGTCCAGTGAAAGCCGCCGTCCGTCGTGTGTATCAGGAGGCCGTTGCCGCCGAGCGCCCAGCCTTCCGACGCGTCTATGAACTTCACGTCCGAGAGGTCTTCGGCGATCTTCGAGTTCAGCGCCTGCCACGTCCTTCCGCCGTCCGCGGTCAGAAAAATGTTCCCGCCGTTGCCGACGGCCCAGCCGCGCGACCTGTCCACGAACGACGTAGCCGTGAAGCGCACGCCCTCCGTGATGCCGAGCACGTTGCCGATGCGCCAGGTCTCGCCGCTGTCGCGTGTCTGGATGACGGTCGCGCCCGCGCCGACCAGCCAGAGCTGCGACGCATCCAGAAAGGCTCCGCCGAAGAGGACATGACGCGTCGGCGCGCGCCGCTTCGTCCAGGTCACGCCGCCATCGCTCGTCGTAAAGATCATCCCGCCTTCGCCGAAGACCCAGCCGTGCCCGTCCGTCGTCAGCAGCACGCGCAGGAGCCGCGCGTCCGGGTCGCCGTTGAGGTTCACGCGCTGCCACGTCAGTCCGCCGTCCGCGGTGTTCATCAGGTAGGTGCGCTGCTCCTCTTTCGTGCGGAGCGCGTAGAGGCTGCGCTCGCAGACGATCCAGCCCCGCCGCTGGTCCGCGAAATAGAGGTCGCGCACGTTGTCTTCGGTCGGCTGGCGCAGAGCCGTCCACGTCTCGCCGCCGTCCGTCGTCGAGAGCAGCGTCCCGTTGCTCCCGGCAACCCAGCCCCTGCTCGCGTCCAGAAAGTAGACCGCGTGCAGCCACGCCAGCGTCCCGGACTTCTGCTTCGTCCACGCGCCCGCGAACACAGAGACAGAGCACACAGCACACAG
>JAFBAJ010000400.1 GCA_019247865.1 Acidobacteriota bacterium | reverse complement strand
GCCGACAAGAGCCCAGACGCAGAGACAAAGGCCAACGCCGACGACAACGAAGGCGGCGATATGCAGAGCGAACTCTATCCGCCGCTTGTGCGCAGCATTGGCCTTTTCGATTTCGAGGCGCGCAGCCCTCTCGGCGGGCTCTTCTCGCGGCACGATTGAAAGTTGATGATCTTTCCGATTTGCTAAGTCATTCAGGTCAATCTTTCCACCGTTCATTAGTCATGATCGGCTCGATCAAAGTCCGATAATCTCCGTCGCCAGCTGCTGGTCTTTATCTGCGATTCCGAACTTCTTACCCTGTCGCTTGGCTTCGACCGCCACTTCCATCAAAGCAATTGCCTTGCGGAGGACTTCACTCTTCGTGCCTCCGATCTGTTCGGCCAGCTTCTCCAAAAGAGCGTTCGCTTCTGTGGAGATGTCCAGACTTAATCGAACCTTCTCCTTTTCTCTTTTTGGTGAACCTCGCGAAGAGGTTTTGGTGGCTTGGTTCACAGCTAGGTCCCTTTCTGTTGGGATTCGTCAATTAATTACAGCTAGTTAGGGGTTTACCTGGAATAAGTACCACAAGCAAGCTGCCAGGGAGCGCTGATACTAATTCACTAGCCGGGTTTGACTCTTACTTTCGTTACTGTAGCTCAAGCCATTGGCCTACGAAGATTCAGGTGAGAGTCGCACCGAGTAAATTATACGTAATTTTTACGTAAAAATTCAAGACATAAATTTAAGCTAACACCCTCAAGCTGCCAGCTCCACGCAGCACTGCGCGCAGCGTGTGGCTTTGAGTGGAATGGAAGAGAGGCAATGCGGGCAGTCCTTAGTGGTCGGCCCTTCGTCCGTGGCCTGTTTGCTTTTGAGCCGGTTGACCTGTTTGATAATGAGGAAGACGACGAAGGCGACGATCAGAAAGCTGATCACGTCGTTGAGGAACGCGCCGTAGGCGACGACGGCCAGCCCGCGCGTCTTGGCGTCGGCGAGCGAGGTCGGATGCTGGCCGGAGAGGTCTATGAAGAGACTGGAAAAATCGACCTTGCCGAGCAGGAGGCCGATGGGCGGCATCAGGATGCCATCCACCAGCGAGGTCACGATCTTGCCGAAGGCCGCCCCGATGACCACCGCCACCGCCAGGTCGATCACGTTCCCGCGCGCGATAAATTCTCTGAACTCTTTGAACATCTTTTCTCTCCTTTGCGAAACGGCGAACGGCGCGTCGAAAAAGTTCGCACGCGCCGCCCGCCTTGCTCGTCTGTGTGAAATGCCTGTGGAAGTCTTACGCGAGGTGGCGCTGCACCTGGACCGTCAGCGAAGAGTTCATATTCATCTGCCGCTGCAGGTCGACGCCCATCATCGTGGAGCCGATGACGCAGAGGACGACGCCGATAATCGTCAATCCGATCCATCCCAGCATGAGCTTCATCAGGTTCAGCCGTCCGGCGTTCATAAAGCCCCAGATCAGAAGATAAGGCGAGCAAAGAAGTCCCAGAATCCCCTTACCTGCTCCTTCGGTCTGGAAGAGCTTAACGAGCACCATGATCTGACAGATAATACCAATCAAAGCTAACAGACCGCCTAAGCCGATTAACGCATACGCCATTTCTTTCCAGCCTCCATTCGAATATTGGTTGATAAGAAGAGCTTTGGTTTCATCTCCCGATCAATCGCGCCGCCGTCTCCGGGAACAGCAGGAGGCGGATCAACCAGTAGAGCATCGAGCAGAGGAGCAGGATGGTCGTGATTCCCGTGCGCCGCTCGATGGTTGCGATGGTGTGGACGAGTGTGTGCCGCGGTCTTTCGGGCAGCAGCGCCGAAAGACCGACCAGCGCGAACGCCACGAGGAACAGCGGCGCGAACGCATGCAGCGCCAGAGACGCCTGCCACTCGCCATGCAGGAGCGCCGTGGTGGCGCGCGTCAGCCCGCAGCCGGGACACGGAATCCCCAGCAGGTGTCTGACCGGGCAGGGCCAGCCGGGCAAGCCCAGCGCGACCAAAGTGCCCTGCGCCAAGACGAAGCCGGAGATCAGGAACGCCTCCGTCCGCCGCCGCATGACGGACGCCATGACCGGAGAGAAGAGTTGATGTCTCAACAGCTTCGATTCTGTCTCCAGATGATGCAACCTTTAATGCCTGAAGTTTGAAGCGCGGGGCCGGACGCCCCAACCCTTGAGTAAGTCGGGGCGCACATTACTATAAGCACGTGCGTGATGACAAGAAATATTTACTCGTTCTCAGCTCATTTCACATCGAGCAGCTCGACATCAAAGATGAGCGTCGAGTTGCCGGGAATCTTAGGCGGTCTGCCAGCCGCGCCGTAGCCGAGGTCTGAAGGAATGATGAGCTTGCGCTTGCCGCCGACCTTCATCCCGGTCAGACCTTCCTCCCAGCCCTTGATGACTTCGTGGTTGCCGAGCGTGAGCTTGAGCGGCTGCTTGCCCGGATCGCGCGAGCTGTCGAATTTGGTTCCGTTCTCCAGCGTGCCTGTGTAATTCACCGTCAGGGTCTTGCCGGTCTGCGCGGTCGCTCCTGTCCCTTCGACGAGGTCTGTATATTTGAGGCCCGACGCGGTCATGACCTCTGTGCCGGTGTCGGATTTCCGGATGGCGACGAAGTAGACGACGCCTGCGACGACGACCGCCGCCAGCACGATGAGCGCGATGAGCCCCGTCTTCGAGTCAACGTCTTTGGCCGGGGCAGCCGGACGCTGGCCGGGCGCGCCCTTGAAAGTTCGTTTGCTTTTTCCCGTGCGTCTTTTGCGACTTTGAGGCAAGATTGATACTCCCTTGCTATGTAAGATAAATGAGAACCGCGTGCATGAATTTCTCACAGGTCTTGAAGTTCAGGCAAGCCACGACGAGAGGAGCCTGTTGCGTGTATGTCGACGACTGATTACCTGGAACGCCGGACGGACTTCAATGATCCGTCAATCGCCTCTGTGGTGGACGAGCTCTCGTTCTGGTCCGCCAGATTCGGCGCGATGCTGTTTGACCGTTTAGAGCTGCGGCGCGGCATAGACATTCTGGATGTGGGCTGCGCCAACGGCTTTCCGCTGTTCGAGCTGGCGCACGTCTTCGGCGGCACGTGCCGTTTGACCGGCATCGACATCTGGCCGGAAGCTTTGGAGCGCGCGAGACAGAAGCTGGCGGTGCACGGCTTGTCGAACGTGAAGCTCATGGAAGCGGACGCCGCCTCACAATCCTTCGAGGACGCATCGTTCGACCTCATCGTCTCGAACCTCGGCATCAACAACTGGGAGCAGCCCGCAGCCGTGCTGGCGGAATGTTTCCGCGTCGCGCGGCCCGGAGCACAGCTCGTCCTGACCACCAACACGGTCGGCCATTATCAGGAATTTTATGAAGTGTACGGAGAGACGCTGGCTGAGCTGGGGAAGTCGGAGCTGGTTCCAAAGCTGTCGGCGCAGGCATCTCATCGCGGGACGAGAGCATCTATGACGCTTC
>JAFBAJ010000382.1 GCA_019247865.1 Acidobacteriota bacterium | reverse complement strand
TGTATTCCTTCTTCCGCTCGACCTTATTTACAGACAGGACGAGTTGCGCAGGCCAGCCCAAATCCTGCCAGTCAGCATGGCCGCCGACCTGATAACCGTCGCCGTCCTGCTCCACCTCGACCGTGTAACTGTAGGCCCCGGTCCAGTTGCTTACTTTCTCAAGCGTAATGGCGGCCTGCGGAATTTTTAAAGTGACCGTCGTGCCCTTCGAGAGGCTGATCGGCCATTTGGCGTTTGATTGCGCGAAAGCATTCTGGGCGATCAGCAAAATTTGCAGAGTGACGCCCAGAACGAGGAGCCTGCGCGCCGTGCTGAAGTTCATGTGGGTCTGTTCTCGCTCTTAAAATTTGAAGGTCAAGGATTTCAGAAGAGCATGCATCCTGCCGACTTTATATAATATCTCCGAAACCTTTGCCAACAGATTTTGAAGCGCTTTACTGCTGTTCCGGGATCTCGAACACGTCGTCGGCCAGTTCCTGGTTGAGCTTGACATCCTTGACCTTGAAGTCAGCGAAGGCCGCGCCCTGCCGCATCTCCAGGCGTTGGGTGAAGGTGTAGGGGACCAGCACGCCGTCTATCTCTTTGAACGTTTTGTGCTCGACGCCGAAGGTCAGGCCGTTGTAGGGAATGACGTAGCTCATCACGCGTCCGGTCGCCGGATCGACGAAGTAGTCGGTCGTGTGTCCGTCCGGGTCTGTGATACGAAAGGCGCGCAGCTTCTTGTCGTCCGGCCGCGCCGAGACGGTATAGCCCGGCTGGTCGTACTTCATCAGCACGCTGATGCCGAACTTGTTCGGCGGCGGCATCTCCATCTGCGCGACGGAGGTGTAGGTCTTGTTGCCGTCTGAAATCTGGCGATAGTTGAAGACGGCCGATTGCAGCTCTGTGCGTGAACGCTCGCCCGCCGTCACGATGACGAACTTGCCCGGCAGAGACTGTAAAGAGTTCGGCGCGAAGAGCTCGACCGAACCGGTCAGCACCATGCTCTTGAGGTTGCGAGCCTTCTCGCCGCCCTGCGCCAGAAAGGCTGCGCGGGCCAGTTCCGTCGGCGAGGTCGCGGCGGTGATGACGATCTTGTCCGTCGCGGGCTTGGGCGCGTCGGTCACGATCTTGCCGCCCGGAGCATCGGTCTTGGCCTGCTGCTTGACAGTGGTTTTATCCTGCGCCTGCGCTCCGACCACGAACAGGATCAAGAAAGAGAAGAGCGTGAGCAGACGGGGGAACTTCTTTTCCATAACTTTGTTCCTTTCAAATTAGAAGGCGAATCGGGACGATTGCGTGCGAGAAGGTTAAAGCCCGGCGCGAATCGGATGAACTTGTGTTTCCACCGGAGAGATACGAATCAAACTCGCGTCGGGTTCGAGCTGATTTCGTGATCTCTGCCGGTGGAAGCTTTAACGGAAGAGCACCCTGGCGCTCTTCCGAAAAAGTTAGAAGGTGAAGCGAATCTGCGCTTCGACGCGGCGATTGGCCGCCGTGCTGCCGCCGCCGAAGCCGAAGCTCCCGGCCGACGAGGTCGCCTGCCCGAAGAAAGGAGAGCTGAGGTTCCCGATCGGCTGGCCTTGATTGTTACGGTTAAAGATGTTCTGCACCTGTACTGAGAAGGTCAGGTTGTAACGCTTCTCAGCCGCAGAGTTGCCGCCGCCATTGCCGAAGAGCGAGGCCGCGCCAATCGGGCCTCCTCCTCCGCGACCACCGCCGCCACCGGCTCCGCCACGCGCTCCGCCGCCACCACCGCCGCCTCCACGTGCGCCACCGCCGCCGCCACCGCGAGCACCGCCTCCGCCCTGCTGGCCGTTGGCAGCGTTGTTGCTGCGCTTGACCTCACCGAAACCGAAGGTCTTGCTGGCGCGCAGGTTGACCGCGAAGAAGGCCGGCCCCTCGCCGAAGTTGCGCGGGATAATCTCCTCGCCCGGCGCGGGCAGCAGGTTGAAGTTGCCGAAGCGCGTGCAGCGAATGTTCACCGCGCTGCAATCCGCTCCGACAGGAGCAAACGAAGGCCGCTCGGTAAACTGCGCGTCGCCGTTGCGGTCGCCCAGGCCGGTCGTGATGTTGAAGGGACGCCCCGAGCTCGCATTGATAAAGGGACTCAGGCGAATTCCCCACGGTACGCCGAACGAGCCGCCGACGAAGACCCGGTGACGAACATCGAAAGAGGCGCGCCCGTACTCAGTGCTCAGATCGTACGTGTTGGCCGGAAAAGTCTGCGGCCCGTCCGTGTCCCCGCTCACCTTGCCGAGCACGTAGGTCGCGAAGAGCGTGAAGTTCGGGTTCAAACGATTGTTGACGCTGACCACGAGCTGGTTCTGATTGAGCCTGCCCGATGACTCGTACTCATAATAATTGTTGACGTTGCCGAGCGGGCGCACGCCGCTGCCCGGCACGCCCGTGAAGGTTCCCGGCAACGGCGTGTTGATGTTGCGCGAGCGCAGGACGTGCAGCGTGCGCGAGCTGATGAAGGTCGTCGCCAGAGTGACTCTGTATGGCAGTTGCCGCTCGACGCTGACCGCGGCCTGCATGGTGTACGGCGCTTGCAGGTCGTCTGCGACGAGCCGGATGGTCTGCGGCTGGCCGAGAATCTGCAACTGCGCCAGCGTCGGAATCAACGGGTACTGATTGAGAATGTCGATGCCCACAGGCGTCGCGTTCGAGACGATAAACTGCTGCGACGAGTCCGCGCCGCCGTTAAAGCGATTGGCTTGCAGCGTCAGGCTCTCGTTGAAGCGATCATAGAAGACGCCGACTCCGCCGCGCACGACGGTCTTAGGCTGGCGCGCGCCGCCCGCTCCGGGCGACCACGCGAACGCGATGCGCGGAGCGAAGTTCAGATTACTTTTGATGTTACTCTGCGTTTCGTAACGCAGTCCGGCGCTCAGCGTCAGGTTCGGGCGCACGCGCCAGTCGTCCTGTATGTAGCCGCCGAAATCGATCTGGCTCACGCTCGCTTGGGGGTCGCCGCCGGAGATGATGAGCTGCGTCGGGCGCGCGAACTGAGTGCCGAGCAATGTCTGCCGGTACTGTTCGAGCGTGTTGAAGAAATAGGTTCCGCCGAAATTGTTCTGCGAGAAATCGAGGATGTTCACGCCGCGCACGCGTCCCCCGGCCTTGAGCGAGTGGCGTCCCATCACCCACGAGGTATTGTTCTGCAACTCCCAGCGATTCTCGTTATTGAACGAGAGCCCGACCTGCGAGCCGCCGCCCGTGAACGCATCGTTGACGATGATCGTCGGGACGGTGTTGTCGCCGTCCGACTCCGTGCGGCGACGTATGTACTGAAAGCGCGTTTCGTTGATGATGGTCGGCGTCAGCACGGCCGTCTCGGTCACCTGAAACGTGTGCTCTGTAAAGCCGGTGTCGAAAGCGCGCGACGGCAGCGAGAAGTTGCCGACGCCCGAATTTTCCTGCTTGTTGCGCGAATAGGTGTAGCGCGCGACGAGCGTGTTACTGGCGTTCAACTGGTAATCGAAGCGCGGGCTGAAAGTCGTGCGCCGCGCGGGCGTCAGCACGACCGCGTTGAACGGCACGGCCGGAGCCACAGGGTTCAGTGGGTCCAGCACTAAAGCGTTGACGACGGCGTTGTCGTCTATCTCGCGCCGCTCGAAATCGAGAAAGAACGAGGCCTTCTTGGCGATCACAGGGCCGCTCAGATTGCCGCCGTACTGCCGCGTCTGAAACGGCGCGCGAGTCGACGCAAACGGATTGCGCGAGTTGAGGCTCTCGTCATTAAAATTCAGGAAGGCCGAGCCGCGCAGCTTGTCCGTGCCGGGCTTGGTCAGAATTTCGACGCGCCCGAAACCGAGCCGGTCGTACTCCGCCGAGAAAGGATTCTGGTTAATGCGTATCTCGCGGATGGACTCTTTCGGAGGCAGCCGCCCGCCCGTGAACCCGTCTATGAAGAACTGCCCGCCGTTCGGCCCGGCAGAGGGGCCGGCGAGGGCTTGCAGGGCTGCGGCCAGCTCGTCCGGGTCATCCGGCAGAGATTCCAGGTCCGCGCCGCGCAGGACGAGCGCGCCCGCGTTGTTCTCCGGCTCCGTGCTGACCGGATTCTCGCTGGCGACGTTGACCTCTTCCTTCTCCAGCGAGACGGCGAGCGTGATCTTGAGCTGCGCGCGCTGACCGGCTGTGATCTCCGTCTCCGTGTTCTCGAAGAGCGCGAAGCCGGGCGCGATGGCGCGCACAATGTACTTGCCGGGCGCGAGGCCGTTGACGACGTAATTGCCGTCGTTGTCGGTGACGGCACTCTTCTCAGCGCCGCTTTCATTGACCACCGTGATGGTCGCGCCGACGATCAGGCCGCCGAACTCATCCACCACCTGCCCATGCAAGCTCCCGGCGGTCTGCTGCGCCCAGGCCCCGCCCGCGCACAAAGCGCAGACGAGCGTCAGGAGCACGCTGCTTAAAATGAATCTTTTAAATGAATGCATTATCTTTCCTTTAAGTGGTCAGTGGTCGGTGGTCGGTGGTCAGTAAAAGCAATACCTATGTTTTTATACTGAGCACCGACCACTGACTGCTGTTCACGGCCCTCCGATACTATCGAGTCCGGGCACGTTGAGTGACGGACTCTGTGAGCCTTGTCCGGTCTGTCCCTGCGGACGAGTCATGAGGGCTTCGATACCTGCGACGAGCTTGATCGCGGTCACGCGCGTCGGATTGGCTCCGGTCGTGCTGGAGACAGCGATGATGTCGCCCTTCTTCAAATCTGTGATGGCGACGGGCGGCAGACGCTCCAGCATCGCGTCGAAATCTCCGCCGCGACCCGGCCCGCCTCCCTCGCCTGCTCCGCCGCCCTGTCCGGCTGCGGGCGGTGTGCCCGCGCCGGGAGCGCCGCCGCCTGCGGCCTGCGCTCTGCGCTGAGCGATCATCGCGGCCATCTCGGCCGGGATACGCCTCATCAGCGAGTCTTTGTTGACGACGATGGTGACAGGCTGGTTGGTCTGTAGATTGTTGATCGTAATTTCATTCGCCTCCGCGTTGACGGCCGTGATCGCGCCGCCCACCATGCGGAACGAACCGGAGACGATCTCTTCGGGCGTGAAGCGTGCGCCGTCGGCGCTTCTCTCACCGAGCGCGCGCACCTGGTCGCCGACCTTGAGCTCATCGAAAGTGCTCGGCCGGGCATCGCTGAACCTGACCGAGTCGGGCGCGTAACGACGAAAGACGACCGTGTTGGAAGAAGCGATGGTGATGGGGCGCTCGCCGCCGGGCGCACGCATCATCAGGGTGATCTCTTTGGTCGCTGCGTTGAGCGCATTGATGCGGCCGACGATGCCGCGCCGCAGCCATTCCTGACGGTCGTGCTCCTGCTTCTGCGCGATGGCGGCCTTCGTCATCAGGACGACGCGCTTGGCCGGGACCGATTTTTTGTCGTCCGCGACCTTTCCCTGCGCGAGCACGCGGTCGCCGACGCCGATGTCCGCGAGCGTCGCCGCCTCTGCGTTCTTGAGCGAAGTCTCGCCCGGCTTGACGCGCTTGTACTCGGTCTTCTCGTCGAGCATGACCGCGATGTCGCCGTCCTTCGTCTTGAGCGTCAGGCGATGACCGGCCGCATCCACGGCCGTCACATCGCCGAGCGCGAGGTTCGGCGTGATGCCTATGTCGAGCGGGTTCGCAGCAGGCGAAGGGCTCGGAGTCTGGCCGAGGGCCGAGAGCGCAAACAGAGCCAGCGCGCAGATTGAAAGAAGTGTTTTCATAACTTTTGTTTGTGATGACCCGGAGCTAAAACGCGTGTTCAGAGCTTTTATACGCGCGACCGCGCCGCTAAGTTGCCTTAGATGCAGGCCGGGGCTCGAATCGCTGTCCTTTTGATAAAAAACAGCGCGCAGGGAGCTTTCCGGGCACAAATCCGCCCCTCTTTATTAAACGCCCGGAGGGCTGCTTTGGTTACATTTCGCGGGAAGTTGAATGAGAAAGATTTGAGCTTTCAAAGCTGAAATCCCAAATTAATTGGTGGCCTGCCTCCAGCCGAGGCGATAGCGCGCCGTGAGCGTCAGGCCGAGGCTCGTGACCAGCAGCAGGGCGACCACGGCGGGCCAGATGTAAGGCAGCGAGAGGACGAGCGTCCAGAAGCCCGCACCCAACAACAAAGCGATTGTCTCAGAGCGCTTCCCTTCCGCCAGAAAGCGGCGCTGGAACCACCTGCCGGTCGCCGCGTGAATCACCACGCGCCCGAAGATATAGGCCATCACCAGCAGCAGCAGCGATATGATGCCGAGCACGACGCCCACCGGAACCGGCAGCAGGTGCATGCACGAGACGACGCCGAAGGTGGAGACGACCACGCCCAGACAACCGATGACCGCGACGCGGACTTTGGTCAGCCTGAGGCGTGCGACGGCGCGACTGACCGCGCCCGGCGTGACGGCCGTCAAAGCGAGCGAGGCGATGAACCAGAACAGGATCGCCAGCAGGCGCTGTGCGAAATAGGCTAGAGACCATTGCGGCGCGAGGAGCGAGAACGGATTGCGCATCATCTCGCGCAGCTCCTGTTCGTAGCCCGCGTACATCACCGTCATGCTCTCAGCGCGGCGCGCGGGCGCGGTCTTGCCGTGATGATACGCGCCGCCGAAGACCAGCACGTCGCCGCCGATGTACGAACCCTCGCCCTGAATGACGGAGCCGCCGATGGACGCTACATCGCCTTCAACCCGCCCCAGCACGAGCACGTCGCCGCCGAACGCGATGACGCCTTTCCTGATCGTCCCGCGCACCTCGACCGAGCGCCCTATCCCGAAGACATCGCTTTCGCTGACGCCCTCGACCACGACCGGATCCTTGTCGTCCGGTCGCACCTGCGTCCCGTCCTGCGCGTGCGCGGCGATGCTGGCGAGGAGCAGCGCCAAAAGAGCCGCAGCCATTTTCCAGACGACGGTCGGGGCGCGATACTGACCGGGCATGTCGAGCGTAAGCTGCATCACGATCTAGTTTTATTCGGTGAACTGTGCGCGGTGGTATCGGACGATCAGGCGCGGCAAGAGGGCGAGCGCGATCACGAAGAAGACGAGCGCGACGAAGCCTAAGGGATGCGGCTCGAAGATGAAACGACGGCCCAGCG